>NVSZ01000017.1 GCA_002732845.1 Rhodospirillaceae bacterium | reverse complement strand
ACCCGCGCTTGTGTTGAACTGGCCAAAGACTGGCGCACCGACCGTTATCTGCGCCGCCTTGAAGCCATGATGTTGGTGGCCGACAAAGATGTCTCGCTCATCCTGACCGGGCAAGGCGATGTTTTGGAACCCGACGACGGCGTCATGGCGATTGGATCGGGTGGAAATTATGCCTTGGCCGCAGCCCGCGCACTTTTTCCCCAAGACGAGGTCGGCGCCGAAGATATCTGCACCCGCGCCATGGCCATCGCCTCTGATATCTGTGTTTACACCAACGGCAACTGCACCATAGAAAAGATTGACCTGTCATGAGCAACTTTACCCCCCGCGAAATCGTTTCCGAACTCGACCGTTTTATCATCGGACAAAATGATGCCAAACGCGCCGTCGCCGTGGCGCTCCGCAACCGGTGGCGGCGTCAACAGATTGAGTCCGATCTGCGCGAAGAAATTGTCCCAAAAAACATCTTAATGATCGGCCCCACGGGCGTTGGTAAAACCGAGATCGCCCGTCGCCTCGCTAAATTAGCCAATGCCCCGTTCATCAAGGTTGAGGCCACAAAATTTACCGAAGTGGGTTATGTCGGCCGTGATGTGGAACAAATCATCCGCGATCTGGTCGAAACCTCTGTGCATATGGTGCGTGAAAAACATAAGGCTCAAGTTCAGGCCAAAGCCGAGCTGGCCGCCGAAGAACGCGTCCTTGATGCCTTGGTTGGCGACAGCGCCACCGACGACACCCGTCAGAAATTTCGCAAGATGCTCCGCGAAGGTCAATTGGACGACCGCGAAATTGAAATCAACATTAATGATAAGGGCAGCGCCATGCCCAGTTTCGACATTCCCGGCATGCCCGGCGGTCAAATGAGCATGCTCAATCTCAACGACATGCTGGGCGGCGCGTTTGGTCAACAAACCAAACCAAAAAAAATGTCCGTATCACAAAGTTACGAAATTTTGATCGGCGAAGAAGCCGATAAACTGGTCGACGAAGAAGCGCTGATTAAAGACGCCATCGATAAGGTCGAAAGCGGCGGCATTGTATTTTTGGACGAGCTGGACAAAATCGCCACCCGATCAGATCGCGGCGGATCAGATGTTTCACGCGAAGGCGTGCAACGCGATTTACTGCCCCTGATCGAAGGCACCACGGTCTCAACCAAATACGGTCCACTGAAAACAGATCACATTTTGTTTATCGCATCCGGGGCGTTCCATGTCTCTAAACCATCGGACTTGTTGCCCGAATTACAAGGCCGTTTGCCCATTCGTGTGGAACTTCAGGCGCTCACCCGTGATGATTTTGTGCGTATTTTAAAAGAGCCCGAAAGCAGCCTGATCAAACAATATACCGCGTTATTGGGCGTCGAAGAGGTAACCTTGATTTTTACCGATGATGCCATCGATGAGCTCGCTGACTTGGCCGCCGACATTAATGCCACCGTGGAAAACATCGGTGCCCGGCGTTTGCACACGGTCATGGAACGTCTGTTGGAAGACATCAATTTCGATGCCTCGGAACGCAGCGGCGAAACCATCACCATCGACAAACAAGTCGTGCTGGACACGGTCTCCGACCTCGCTAAAAATGCTGATCTGCGAAAGTTTATTTTATAACTAAACCATCCGCTTCTTTTTTTCGGGTAGTTTTATGGCATGAAAACGACAGACTCTGACGCCGCCGCTTTCGATGGCGGTGACACRGCGGGTCCAATATTCGACCTCTTTTAAAAGATCGCCCGCCATACTTTTCATTTCAGCTTTGGTGATCGAAGACATAAATCGCATGAAGCCGTTCATCACCCATTTTTTGTATTCAAAGGACATCTCGCTGACCGGGCGGACTTCCATATTCAACGATCTTAACAATCCCACTTGAGCTTCCAGCGGCCACAATTGTGGAACGGCTTGTTCCGGTTCAGCCGCCAGCCAAGCTTTGACCTGTTCATTGGGGGGATTGGTGTCGGGCAATACAAAGGTGGTGAACATCAATTCCCCGTTCACCCGCAAGCTTTCACAGACAGACGTAAACAGCGCTTTTTTATCGGCCACATTCAGCGTGCCTTCAAACGATAAAACCCGGTCAAACGATTTGGGTTTTAATTTCATTTCTTCCATGGTCGACACATGCACCGGCGCTTGTTTTTTCAGACCCGCCCGCTGCATGGTCTTCATGGCGATTTCGGCCAATTCGGGGTCGCGTTCCAAACACGTGATCCAGGTTCCGGTTTTATCAATGATCGTTTCATTAATACCGCCCAAGCCGGCGCCCAAAACCAAGGCACTTTTTTTGCTGTCCAGTTCCAACAGCGGCAACATTTTAATGACCTGTTCGGCCCCGCCCGGCGTGGTAAAGCCTTCGCCCCATAATTTTTCCACAACATTCAAGCGTTTAGCAGGCCAAATTTTGTCGGCATTCGGATCGACTAAATCCTTGGCGAGTTCTTCGGTGGATAATCTGGGTTTAGGTTTGCGCTTTGGCGCTGGCTTTTTTCCGCCACCAAATAAGCCGCTAATTTTTGTGGCGAGACCACCTTCGGAACTTTGTGCCATCGCTTAAAATACCCTACATTGCCCAACATAAGTTTAGGCTCTTCAACTCGAAATGCAATTTCAATGTGTTGGGCCTTGTTCCACGCCAGATTGTTTATGTTCTTTTTGGGCGCGGATTTCGTCTAAAATCCAGGCTAAGGTTGGGTCATCCAGTTCAGAAATAGACCCCGCCAATTCATTGGCCAATTCGGTCGCCATGGGGCTTAAACCCGATGTATCCACCGTCACGCGCGGGTGCGACAGCATGGCCAAGCGTTTCACATCATCGGCCTGATCCCAAATCAGATCAAAATATTCACAAATTTGCATGATCAAGCCGGGGCCGGGACGTCCGCGATTACCGTGTTCCAATGCCGACAGATAGGCCGCAGACACGCCCAAGACCTGGGCCATATCTTTTTGGGTTGCCCCCTTAACGGTGCGAAGTTCTCGCATTTTTTGTCCAAATGGCGTCATACACAGATTCTGCCATGTTTTGACTTAGCCAAACGTAAAGATTTGGCGCTTTTAAGGGATCGTGCGTTTTTTCAGGCGAATATACAAAGCTCCTTCGCCGCCATCTTTGGCCGAGGCATGGGTAAAGGCGGTGATGCGCAAACGATTTTCAGCCTCATTTAACCAGCGCGGTACGGCTTGACGCAACACACCAACGGCGCCATCGGCCCGCGTACCCTTGCCCGTAATCACCAAAACTTCCCGTTTACCCGCGTACCAGGCCCGATCGATAAAATCGGCCAAGGCCGGACGAGCTTCATTTTGGGTCATGCCATGTAAATCAAGGCGCGCGGTAATTTGCACCTTACCCCGACGTAAACGTTTGGCGGTCGATTTATCCAGGCCCGGCTGATTTCCATGGCTTAATTCCGGTAACGGGGCCTTCGGAATCATCGGCACGGTTTCACGTCGACGGATCAACGCATATTTAGGCGGGAGCGGCTTTGCATCAATTTTATCCGGTGGGACATCACGACCCGGCAACGGATCAACCGTTTTGGTCACGGCGGTCCACAACGCCGCGTCTTCGGCGGGCGTCTCGGCTTTCTTTTTACGGGTTCGTTTTTTGGTCATCGATCAGCAAGATAACAAATTTTCGCGGACCATGCGCGCCCAATAACATGGTTTGTTCAATGTCCGCCGTACGCGACGGTCCGGTGATCCAATTCACCGTGCGGGGCAATTGATCATCATCACCCAACAAACGTTGCCAGACGGCTTCGTAATTGCCTTCGATGTCTTGGGCAAACAATACCACCACATGCACATCGGGTAAAAAGTTTAGGGTGCTTGGCGCGTCAAGGCCGGACCGCATGACGATCGTTCCGGTTTCGGCAACCCCCGCATAAGCCACCGAGAGCGCCACCAAATCATCCCCTGCACTGGGTCCAAATTTTATATCTAAATCTGCCCAATCAAGGTTTTGCAAATCAGCATGTGGCGCGGCTTTGAGTTTTGTCGTCTTGGCTTGTTTGAGAATGTTCGCCATCTCGCCGACAACGTCGGAAAGCTTTTTCAACCTGATCACTTGGGCCAAACTGTATTTGGCCTCATCGATAAACTTTTCCAGACGTTCAACGCCTTTGACCAAACCCCGAGCCGGAATCAAAACCGGATCTAAATGACGGAGTTCGGCCGTTGAAGCTTTTTTCAAACGATTTAAAATTTCGGTACGCGCTGAGCTCATCTTTCGCCCCCTTTATAGCGATCCATAAAGGTCGAGCCCTGAGGGGCGGGCAAATTAAATGGGCGCATTTTGCCCATCAGCCGCAACGCCAGCACTGCAGGGCGCAGCAACAATCGATACAGACTTGGGCGTTTTGCAAACCACGCCCAGATGTTTAAACCCAAACGCTGCACGCCGCCCGGATGACCCGCGTCATACGCCCGATTACGCCAAGTCCGAAGCAACGTTGGCAGCGGAATACGCACCGGACAAACTTCTTCGCATCGCCCGCACATGGTACACGCGTTCGGCAACAAATGGGCCTCATCCACGCCGACTAAATGCGGCGTTAAAATCGAACCGATGGGACCCGGATAAACCCAGCCATAGGCATGGCCGCTGACCTTCGCATAAATTGGGCAATGGTTAATACACGCGCCACAGCGAATACAACCGAGCACATCATGAAGCGGCCCACCCAAAAGTTCCGAACGGCGATTATCCAACAACACCATATGAAATTGCTGGGGCCCGTCTAAATCTTGATTCCGTTTTGCACCCGTAAAAAAAGTCGTATAGACGGTCATTTCCTGACCCGTCGCCGTGCGCCCCAACAACCGTAAAATGGTATCGGCGTCTTCCAATGTGGGAACAACTTTTTCAATAGACGTCACAGCAATGTGCACAGGCGGCAAACATTGCGTCAAATCGCCATTGCCTTCGTTGGTGACGATCAGTGCGGTTCCGGTTTCAGCGATCAATACGTTGGCCCCGGTGATGCCGACATCGGCCTGCAAAAATTTCTCGCGGAGCTCGATGCGGGCTTCATGCACCAAAGACGTCGGCTCGCTGAGATCGCGGTCTGGTGGTTGATTTAAATGATGTTCGTGAAACGTCTCGGCAACTTGTTCTTTGGACAAATGAAACGCCGGGGCGATGATGTGGCTGGGCGGTTCATCGCGCAACTGAATAATATATTCGCCCAAATCGGTCTCAATAGGCTCGATACCATTTTTGCGCAACTGCACATTCAAGCCGATTTCTTCCGATATCATCGACTTGCCCTTGGTCACCGTTTTGGCGTCAACCGACTTGCAAATATCGATAATGATTTTGGTAGCCTCAACGTCATCGCGGGCCCAATGCACTTGACCGCCAGCCTTGATAACTTGAGCTTCAAATTGTTCCAGATATTTGTCGAGATTTTTAAGTGTATGGGTTTTGATGGCCTTCGCCCGGTCGCGCAGGTCTTGATATTCCGGCAACCGCGACATGCCCTTTAAGCGTTTTTTTTGAAACCCGTCTTTCAACGACCGCGCCAATTGCGCCTGCAAACGATCATCGTCTAGGGCTTTTTTTGCGCCCTTTAAAAAATCATGGCAAAGGGGATGGTCTTGGGTGAAGTGTTTCATTGACCTTCCCCTTCAATGCCGGGGCCTGTGGCCATGCCTGCCAACACTTCGGCGATGTGAAAGATCCGCACTTTAGAGCCACTTTTTTTCAGCTGTCCGGCTTGATTAACCAAACACCCCAAGTCGGCGCCCACCAAAACATCGGCTTTGGTGTCGATCACCAAATCGGTTTTGGTTTTGGTAATGGCCTGGGACACATCGGGAAATTTGACCGAAAACAAGCCGCCGAACCCGCAACAGGTTTCGGTATCCGCCAATTCTTTAAGGACAAGCCCATCCACCGCGCTCAGCAATTTACGCGGCTGATCAACCACGCCCAATTCCCGGCGCGAAGCACAGCTGTCATGATAGGTCACCGTATGATCAAAGGTCGCTAACGATTTATCCAGCTTTAAATGATCGGCCAAATACGCGGTCAATTCGAACGTGCGCGCGCTTAATTTTTCGGCCCGCGCTTGCCATTCGGGTTCCTCTTTAAACAAGTCCGGATAATGTTTTGAAATCATGCCCGTGCACGATCCAGACGGCGCCACCACGTGATCAAAACCTTCAAAGGCTTCAATCACTTGCTTGGCGATGATTTGGGCATTTTTTACGTCCCCCGAATTAAACGCAGGCTGGCCACAGCAGGTTTGTTTTTCCGGCACCACCACTTTGGCCCCCGCACGGTCCAATAGCCGCAAGGCGGCAAAACCCACCGAAGGCCGCATCAAATCAACCATGCAGGTAATAAAAAGACCGATTGTAGGCGTCTGCGTATCGTTCATAAACTTAGACTCTAACCTTGCGGTTGAACGGAATGGGGCAAGAAAATAAAATAACGGCCGGGGCGTTTCATATTGCCCGCACGTTTGGTGGCCCGCTCGCCAGCGCCAAAAAAGATGTCGCCGCGCACCATGCCTTTAATGGCCCCGCCCGTATCTTGGGTTACCATTAAACGTTGGAACTCAATATTTTTATTCAAGGGCTCATGGGTTTCTAACCACAACGGTACACCCAACGGCATATAACGGCGATCAATCGCCAGCGACCGTCCGGCGGTTAAAGACACGCCCTGTGCGCCGATCGGACCATCGCCCTTTAAAATCCGAAAAAAGATATAACTGGGATTCTTTTGCAATAGTTTTGGGCCTTCAATGGGCCGCGTATCGACCCAATTGCGAATGGCATCCATAGTCAAACGGCTCGCCGGAATTTCACCGCTGTCGATCAAAACACGCCCCACGGATTTATAGGGCTGACCATTTTTTCCGGCAAATCCAACCCGTTTAATATCACCGTTGGCCAGCCGAACCCGGCCAGAGCCTTGGATATGCAAAAAGAATGCATCAACAGAGGAATCAACCCACATAATCGGTTTTGTTAGAGAACCAAGCGCCCCAGCTTCGATGGCGATACGATTGGGGTAGGGACGCAGGCGTCCATTTTTCACCCGGCCCCAAATGGTATTGCCGCCCAAATCTTTATCAAAACTGCCCGTGTTCACACTGACCAAATCGATCGGCCGGGCCAAAAGCGGCGTTTGATAAGCGCCCCCTTGAACAAGAGAACCTTGCAATTCCGGTTCATAATATCCGGTGAATAAGCCGTTGGGGGTCACGGAATCTTGAACCTCGTACGGGGTGAACCAGGTTTCAAAAAACTGCTTGGCGCGACCATGGTCTTGAACCGACAAGGTTGCGGCCACCAAACAGGCCGGTTTCCAATCTTGGACCGTGCCGCTGTTCACCGCCCCATTAACCGCTAATTTACGTGTAGACGGCAGGGTTAAAAGTTTGGTGCAGGATTTTTGAAAAGCCTTAAGGGCTTCCCCATGTTGATCTTTCGCCCAACCGTTTAAGGCGGCGAAGCTGCGCAAGCGCACTTTAACCTTGCTCACCACGGACAGTTCAATTTTAGGTACAGTCGGAGCCGGAACAGAAGCAACAGGGGGTTCAAGCGGTGCGGCACAAGACGCCAACAAGACCGCCAAACCCAAAATCGGAAAAAGCGACCGCCCCATTTGATATGCCCTTAAGAAAGTGACCCGGTACCCACCAGTGTCCAGTTGGGATTGCGCGATTTAGTTGATCGCGCAAAGGTCCAATAATCTGTCGCGTTGATCACTTTGGTCGGATCACCTTCGATGACCGAACCTTCGCTGTCCAACAACGCACTGATTTGTTCAGATACAAATTTCACGGTAACGTGAGCATCACGCGCATCCATGTACGCTTCGACCAGTTCGGTTTCGCCAATACCCACCAAGGTTTCCTGTAACGTTTGGCCACGCGCTTCACGGTCTTCGATAGCACCGGCAAAACCACCATACACATCCGAGCTCAACAATGGTTTTAGGGTTTTAGTATTGCCTTCGGCGTATGCATTCAAAATCATTTCAAAGGCATAATTGGCACCTTCTAAGAAATCTTTGGCATGAAAAGTAGGGTCGGCTTCACGGATTGCAGCAACGCCTTCGCCCAAAGCCCCTTCAAATTGCAAATCATCGTCTTGTTTCGGCTCGTTTTGATGCGCGTACGGATCATCGGCGGGTGCCCCAATGCGCGTGCCCGGCATAGCAATAACATTATCATTTTCAGAATCTTGGTCATGTTTAGAAGGATCGTGGTTAAAGCCTTCGTCGTTTTTATCTTTGCCATCAAAACCATCGCGACTTCCCAAGGCTCCGCGCAAGCGCAAAACCAAAAAAACCACAATCAGGGCCATAAGAATGATGTCGAAAATTTGCATGTCGGTGTCCGCTTTGTGTTCGTGTTTTAAGTTTGCCTATGGTCACGACGACCTAGCCTTGTTATTAGATAAGCCTAAGCATCACATAGGGCAAGGCATAAGCATCATTATGGGTTTGATTGTTCTTTTTACGTTTATCGCAATACCGCTGATCGAAATTGGTCTGTTCATCCAAGTCGGTGAGCAAATTGGTCTGTGGCCGACCATTGCTGTGGTTGTTATTACGGCTGTGATCGGCACAACCTTATTGCGGATACAGGGTCTAAGTGCTTTAAATCGTTTGCAAAATAGCTTAAATGCGGGGGAGGCGCCCCTGGCCACCGTATTTGACGGGTTTTGTTTGTTGGCGGCAGGGTTTTTATTGCTGACCCCGGGGTTTTTCACCGATGGCATAGGATTTTTGCTGTTTGTTCCACCCTTTCGCACCCTATTGAGAAAGTTTTTAGGCCGCCGTATTCACCTTCAACAAGCCCAACACGGCCCGCACTCACCCCCAACACCCCGTGCAGACGATATTATTGATGGGGATTGGCAAGATATAACGCCAAAAGATTCAGATAAATCCCGGCCCAAAGACAACAACAAATTGGACTAACGCTTAAATTCATGATAGCGAAAGTCTCAAGATTCACAAAAAAAATTTAGTGGCTTCTCTGGCCCCTGCATAAAAGGATTAATTATGAACGATAAACCTGAAAACGGCGCGGCCGAAGAACAACAAGTTCCGCCCTTAACCGTCAATGGCCAATACATCAAAGACCTCTCTTTTGAATCCCCAAATTCACCAACCATTTTGACGGAATTGCAAAACGCTCAGCCCAGCGTCAATGTGAACGTTGATGTTAATGCGGTTAAATTGGAAGGCCCAGAAGGCGTTAATCTTTTTGAAGTCACCCTGGACATTACAGCTGATTTAAAGCTGGAAGAAAAAGTCGGGTTTATTTTGGAATTAAAATACGCCGGTGTATTCACCTTAAACGTTCCCGACGAACACGTGAACGCAATTTTGTTGATCGAATGCCCACGGATGTTGTTCCCCTATGCCCGGAACCTGATTTCCGATACCACCCGAGATGGCGGCTTCGTTCCCTTGTTTTTACAGCCCATCGACTTTGCCGGCATGTATCAAGCCAATACCTTAAAAGCGGCGGACGAGGCCAGCAAAGAGGCCGAAAAAGCAATCGCCGAAATCGGTGAAGATGATTCAAAAACCGTAAATTAAACGGTTTTCAGATTTAAGAAAAGGCGTCTCTTCGGAGGCGCTTTTTTTATGTCAGGCTTTCCAAATCGGCTCATTCAGCTCGCCTATAAAAGCTTCGTGTCGTTCCAGTTCTTCTGCGGACGGCAAAAACACGCGGGCTTCGCGTTTACTTTGACTTTTAAGGACCACCGTATCTTGCGGTTCGAGCTCGGTCCTGTCGCTTTCTTCGTCACCCAAGCCCAGCCCAGTTTGTCGGCCACCGTTCAGTTCCAAATAAACTTCGGCCAGCAATTCGGCGTCCAAAAGGGCACCGTGCAATTGTCGGTTTGAATTATCGATCCCAAACCGTCGGCACAAGGCATCCAAATTCGCCTGAGCGCCCGGAAACTTTTTGCGCGCCATCGGCACCGTATCGATGGTGCGCGCCATATCCAACGGGTCTTTGCCCAAGCGGGTCAATTCTGCATTTAAAAAGCCGATATCAAATTGAGCATTGTGAATGACCAGCGGGGAATCCCCGATAAAATCTAAAAAATCATCGGCAATGGCGGAAAATACATCATGTTTACGCAGGAACTCTTCAGATAGTCCGTGCACTTTAAACGCACCGTCGGGCATATCGCGTTGGGGATTAATGTACACATGAAAAACATTATCCGTGGCGATGTGATTGATCATTTCCACGCAACCAATTTCCACCACCCGGTCGCCGCCCTTGGGATTTAAGCCCGTTGTTTCCGTATCTAAAGATATTTCACGCATGTTATGTTCCTGAAGTGGCCCAGCCAGGCCGCCAAACTTTTCCGGTTTTTTGCTGAACGTTTTTAACGACCTTTCGAATTTGGCGTAAACTGTACAACTTGCTTTGTCCGGTTTGAATCACAAAATCGGCCCCTAAGCATTTTAAAGGGTCGGGCATTTGACGGCGCATAATCGCATGCAATTTATCCAACGTCATATTCGGTCGCGCAAGGGCACGTATGTATTGTAAATCAGCCGGTGCCGTCATCACCACCACGCCATCCACCCGATTTTGCGCGCGGGTTTCAAACAACAGAGGAATATCCAGCACCACAATGGGTGTCTGTGCCCGAGCATTTTGAGCCAAAAAGTGCTGTTGAGCGTCTTGAACCAACGGGTGCAACAAAAGTTCTAACAAATCCAAGGCACCATCATCAGCAAAAACACTGGCGGAAAGTTTATGGCGGTCTATGCCGCCGTTTACCCGTCCCACGCCGGGAAAGGCCGCCAAAACGCGGGCAACGGCCTTGCCGCCCGGTGCTAAAAGCTTGTGCACACAAGCATCTGAATCATGCACCGGAAGACCCAAAATGCGAAAACAAGTCGCCCCCCAGCTTTTGCCCATGGCAATCGACCCGGTTAGGCCCAGCACGTACATTAAGGTTTCTCCGCCAGAACATAGGTGCGCAACGCCGCGCTCACTTCGGGCATTTGGCCAAACCAAGCCTCAAAACCGGGCCGCGCCTGATGCAACAACATGCCCAAGCCATCGACCACTTGGTTGCCTTGGGCTTTTGCCCGCGCCAATAAATCGGTTTCCAGCGGCGCATAAACAATATCGTTGACCACCGCCGCTTGCGGCAGGGCTTTTAAATCAATTTCTAAAGGCCGTTGGCCTTGCATGCCCAAGGTGGTGGTATTGATGAGCAACGCGGCATTTTGTAAACAATCAGAACGATGATCCCAGTCTTCGACGATTATATTACCGGCCCCAAAATCTAAAAACTCTTGAGCCAAATCTTCGGCGCGGGTGCGGGTTCTGTTCAACAAACGAATTTCGGGCGTACCGGCATCCAACAAACTGACCACCACGGCGCGTGCGGCGCCACCCGCGCCCAAAATCACCGCTGGCCCAGATTTTGGATCAAAGCCCACTGTCCCACCCTGTATCTCATGGCGAAGATTTTCCAAAAAACCAAAACCATCGGTATTAAAGCCATAAAGGCTTCCGTCTTCTTGGACCTTAATGGTATTTACGGCGCCGATACGTTCGGCCAAAGGATGCACCTCATCGACATTTTTCAAGGCGGCTTCTTTATGGGGAACGGTGACATTGCACCCGGCAAAACCATCGTCTTTCAAGGCTTTTAATTTTTCGACAAAGTATTCGGGCTCAACAGGTAAACGTACATAATCACCGTTCAGGCCCAATTCTTTTAACCAAAAACCGTGAACTCGCGGTGATAACGAATGACCAACCGGCCAGCCCATGACTCCGGCTTGAATAAAATCGGGTTTTAGCATGTTAGACCGCCCCATCAAGCCGGGTGTTCAGCATTTGGATAATGGTATCGGCGGTTTCTTCGACAGATTGTTTTGTGACGTCGATAATTGGCCAACCATGATCTTCACAAACCTGTTTGGATTTTACAATTTCTTCMGTTACAGCCTCAATATCCGTATAATCGGTATCAATGCTGTGACCTTGTAGTTCCAGACGTTGAATTCGAATATGCACCAAACGTTCCGGATCTTTGGTGATACCAATAACCAGCGGGCGTTCGGCTGCGATTAATTCTTTGGGGAGCTGCATGCCTAAAATAAACGGAACATTTGCGGTTTTATAGCCACGGTTAGCCAAATAAATGCTGGTGGGGGTTTTGGTGGTCCGCGATACACCGACCAAAATCACATCGGCCTCATCAATATCGTTTAAAGACTGGCCTTCGTCATGGGCCAATACATAGTGTAAAGCATCGACTTTGGCATAATAATCACCGTCCATAACATGTTGAGATCCCGGACGAGATTCGCGAATAAGGCCTAAATAGTTGCCCATTTGCGACAACACCGGGTTCAGCAAATCAATGCACGGCACCTGAAGTTTTTTACAGCCCAAAACCAATTGTTCGCTGAGTTCATCATCGACAACGGTAAAAATCACAAAGCCCGGATTTTTTTTAATCTCTGCCAGGACAAGTTTGACCTGGTCTTTGTCCAAAATGTGGGTCCAGCGCTTTTCTTCAACAATGACATCTGCAAATTGAGCCATGCAAGCGCGGGCCAAAACATCTAAGGTTTGACCTGTTGAATCTGAAATTTTATGGAGTATAAACGTCGTCATATTTAGCTCATCCGCGGTTCAGTTATCGACGGTATAAAATGTGAATAAAAAGGATAACTTAAAACATATTAAGTTACCCTCTGGATAACAGGTCAGTTATGACATCACTGGTCCCCAGTGTACAACATTCTCCACATAGACGAATAAATTGCCTATTAATTTTTCTGTGTGAAAAAGGCCCCCAATTTTCACAGGACTCTTAAGGTTTGTAAGTCATTATAAACAATCATTATATTTTCCTTAAAACCAAGATTTCAACAAGATGTTTCAAAATCACCCCAACCTGTGTATGAAAGCAGGATAAACACGGTACAAAAAGTAATCCCCGATATCCTCCGTACTACAACAACAACAACCCTTAATATTTTTAATTAAATATAGTTTGTAATGGGAAGAAATTTGGGAATAATCCTCCAAACAACAGGTGAGACTGCACGTGACAAAAACTTTTCTTCAAGCGCTAAAAGGTGAAACGCAAACGACGCCTCCAATCTGGTTGATGCGTCAGGCGGGTCGGTATCTTCCCGAGTATATGAAAGTTCGCGCCACAGCGAAGAACTTTTTGCATTTTTGTTATACACCAGATTTGGCTGTTGAAGTTACTTTGCAGCCGCTTCGCCGTTATGGTTTTGATGCCGCGATTTTGTTTTCTGATATTTTGGTGGTGCCAGATGCTTTGGGACAAAAAGTTGAATTTATCCCGGGATCGGGTCCGCAATTGGAACCGATTAAAAACATGGCCGAACTGGAAAGCACGCTCAGCGAYGGYAAYTTTTTACARCATCTTGATCCGGTGTTTCAAACGGTTAATCGTTTGTCCAAAGAAATTCCAGACTCAACCGCTTTGATCGGTTTTGCCGGAGCGCCTTGGACCGTTGCGACCTACATGGTTGAAGGCAAGGGGTCTAAAACGTATGAAGAAATCCGCTCCATTGCGTATAAAGATCCTGAATTTTTCCAAACCTTAATTGATCTTTTGGTCAAAAATACATCCGCGTATTTGATCGAACAAGTGAATAACGGCGCCGAAGCTTTGCAGGTTTTTGACAGCTGGGCCGGAGTCTTGAGCGAAAAGCAATTTGAAAAATGGTGCATTCAGCCCATGGCTAAAATTGTCGAAAATGTTAAAGCGGTTCATCCTGATACACCGATCATCGGTTTTCCACGCGGCGCTGGTCCATCTTATGAAAAATATGTGTTGGAAACCAAGGTCGATGCGGTTGGTCTTGATCATACCGTGCCTTTGGAATGGGCGCGTGATCACTTGCAAAAACATGTTTGCGTTCAGGGTAACTTGGATAACTTGTTGGTGGTTGCCGGTGGTGAAGAAATGGACAAAGAAGCCAAGCGCATTTTGGAAATCTTGGGCGATGGTCCTTTGGTGTTCAATATGGGTCATGGCATCGTCCCTCAAACACCACCCGAACACGTTGCACGCCTGATTGATATCGTTCGAGGTCGCGCATAAACATGAAACGGTTGGCGGTTGTTCTTTTTAATTTGGGTGGGCCGGATGGCCCAAACGCCGTCAAACCTTTTTTGTTTAATCTGTTTAACGACCCGGCGATTATTGGTGCGCCGCAGCCGATCCGCTGGTTGTTGGCCAAATATATATCGACCAAGCGAACACCTTTTGCCCAAAAGATTTACGCTCATATGGGCGGGGGCTCGCCGATTGTCCAATTGACGCAACAACAGGCTGATGCTTTGCAAAAAAAGCTCAGCGCTGAACTAGAGGGTGTTGATGTTCACGTTTTTGTGAGCATGCGGTATTGGCATCCATTTAGTCAGCAAGTTGCTGAAAAAGTTAAAGATTTTAATCCCGATCACGTGGTTCTTTTGCCGCTTTATCCGCAATTTTCAACGACAACAACCGAAAGTTCGCTTGCAGATTGGAAAATGTCGGCGGACCGTGTTGGATTAGACATTCCCACACAAAGTGTGTGTTGTTATCCAACGGAACCGGGTTTTATTGCGGCTCAGGTTGATTTGTTAAAAGCGGGCATAGCCGACGCCGAAAAAAGTAAAAAACCTTTTCGTGTTTTGTTTTCAGCCCATGGTTTACCCAAAAAAATCATCGACAAAAAAGCCGATCCGTATCCTCATCATGTGGAGCAGGGGGCACAGGCGATTGTTGATTTGATGGCCGCACAAGGTCAGCCGATAGAAGACTGGCAAATTAGTTATCAAAGCCGCGTTGGCCCGCTGGAATGGATTGGGCCTTCGACGGAAGATGAGATTAAACGGGCCGGACAAGATCAAAAAGGGCTGGTGATTCTGCCCTTAGCGTTTGTTTCTGAACATTCCGAAACGTTGGTGGAATTGGATATCGAATACAAAGAATTGGCCGAACAACACGGCGTTGAAACGTATATTCGGATACCAGCCGTAGCGACTCACGAAAAWTTTATCAACGGTTTAAAGAGCTTGGTAACGCTGACGATCAAGGGCGATACACCTTTGTGTGCTCAAGGCCAAAATAAAAGATTATGCGAAAACACAGACCGGGCTTGTCCTCATCRAGCAATTGGTTAAAATCGATCAAGCGAATTTGGGCCGATACTTTGGAGCGATACAATGTTAGACGATTATTATCTTTGGATTAAAGCTTTTCACATGATTGCGATCATCGCGTGGATGGCRGGTCTTTTRTATTTGCCMCGTTTRTAYGTYTATCAYTGYCARGCTCARRYSGGWTCAAACCAATCWGAAACCTTTAAAGTGATGGAACGCAGATTGYTGCGGGCSATTATGAATCCGGCYATGATTRTCAGCTGGGGYTTRGGCYTKTGGATGTATGTYGGYCATGAAATGTGGWSCGAAGGTTGGRCMCATGCAAARYTATTRTGTGTGGTTYTGTTRACGMTTTCGCACATGATGATGGCYAAATGGCGCAARGATTTTGAAGCCGATNNMAAWACACGYNNCCSGAAAGCTTTTATCGTTTTGCCAATGAAGTCCCCACGGTATTAATGATTGCAATCGTCATCTTGGTGGTTGTTCGTCCTTTTTAGGTTCTGCGCTTAAGACTTTAAAAGAGACTAGACACAAATACCTTTTTTAAGGTAAGGATATTTATATCACTTCTTTTTGGCGCAAAACCTGTCGCCACCGTTTCTGTAGGGCTGAGATTAATGCCCATAATATGAAACGATTTTCCATTTGGCTTTCGCCGTTTAAACATTTCTTTTCCCACAACAACAACATAGGTTCACCATGAATCTCAAAGAACTAAAACTTAAATCTCCGGCTGACCTTCTGAAAACAGCCGAAGAGCTGGAAATCGAAAATGCCAGCTCTTTGCGCAAACAAGAAATGATGTTTGCTATTTTAAAACGTTCTGCGGAACAAGGCACCAGCATCTTTGGTGAAGGTGTTTTGGAAGTTTTGCAAGACGGCTTTGGATTTTTGCGGTCTCCTCAAGCAAACTACCTTCCCGGCCCCGATGACATTTATGTGTCACCCAATCAGGTGCGCCACTTTAGCCTGCGCACCGGGGATACGGTCGAAGGTGAAATTCGCGCGCCGAAAGAAGGCGAACGTTATTTTGCTTTGATGAAAGTCACGTTGATCAACTTTGAAGACCCAAGTGCGGTGCGTCATCGCACCAACTTTGACAACCTTACACCGTTGTATCCGGACGACCGTTTGTTCATGGAAATTAATGATCCAGAACATAAAGACAAAACTGGACGGATTTTAGATCTGATTTCACCGATTGGCAAAGGTCAGCGGGCCTTGATCGTGGCGCCACCGCGCACCGGTAAAACGGTGATGTTGCAAAACATCGCGCATTCCGTTGCAGCCAATCATCCCGAGGCGTATCTGATCGTTTTGTTGATTGATGAACGGCCCGAAGAAGTGACCGATATGTCGCGTTCGGTAAAGGGTGAAGTGGTAAGTTCTACCTTTGATGAACCCGCTACGCGCCACGTACAAGTCGCCGAAATGGTCATTCAAAAAGCCAAGCGTTTGGTTGAACACAAACGTGATGTGGTGATTTTGTTGGATTCTATTACGCGATTGGCACGGGCCTATAATACTGTCGTGCCCAGTTCCGGTAAAGTTTTGACGGGTGGTGTGGACGCGAATGCGCTGCAACGCCCCAAAAGATTCTTTGGTGCGGCGCGCAATGTCGAAGAAGGCGGTTCGCTGACCATCATTGCGACGGCTCTGATTGACACCGGTTCACGTATGGATGAAGTGATTTTTGAAGAATTTAAGGGGACAGGTAACTCTGAAATCATCATGGATCGCAAAGTTTCCGATAAACGCATCTTCCCGGCCATCGATATCACCAAATCTGGCACGCGTAAGGAAGAATTACTGTGCGATAAAGGCACGTTATCCAAAATGTGGGTGTTGCGTCGTATCTTGATGCCGATGGGCGTAACGGATGCCATGGAATTCCTCAGTGAAAAACTGAAGCAAACCAAAAACAATTCAGACTTTTTTGATACCATGAATACTTAATCGTTCTGAAATGCCAATGAAAYAAAACCCGGTTGTCAAAACCGGGTTTTTTTCGTTCACACAGAGCCCTGCTCAAGCTCAAGAAGAACTTTTTTGGTATATGGTCCATCGCCACCCGAATAGTGGCCCTGAGCGCCATCTGTGTTGATTATGCGATGGCAGGGAATTAAAATTGGAATTGGATTTGCTCCACATGCGCCGCCAACGGCTCGTGGGCCTGACCCTAAAATTTTGGCAATATCACCGTAACTCTTTGTATTACCAGCTTTAATTATGCACATTTGTTGCCATACTCGTTTTTGAAAGGCGGTTCCGTGTGGATCAAAGCTTAAACGGTTAAATTGATCTTGCCCGGTTTCGAAATATACGACTAGTAGGTCTTGGGCGAGCCTCAAAATGGGATTTTTACTTTGGCGGGGAGCCTCAGCGCCGCGTCCCCAACTTAATGCGGTGATGTTTCCGGCTTCGGCAAAGAGGGTGAGTTCGCCAACTGGGCTTTTCAGACTGAGCATATCCATGGCTTATTTTAAAAACCTTTTATCATTTTAATCCAGTTTGTGTATGTATGGTGCTACGGTTGCGCCGCACAGTCCACCAGATCTTGCCACGCTATAATATTTAGAAAGTTGCTTAGAAAGTTACCATGTCAAATATCCCCTCAAAACCAAAACCTTTTTTTGACCTACACGTTTTTTGCTGCACCAATGTGCGGCGTAAAGATCATCCTTTGGGATCATGCGGGGCTAAGGGCTCGATCCAATTGCGGCAATATATGAAGGACAGATCAAAAGAACTGGGCCTTAAAATGGTGCGGATTAATTCAGCGGGCTGTCTAACACGGTGCAAACTTGGCCCGGTGATTGTCGTTTACCCCGATGAAACTTGGTATGCGGTCAAAACAAAAGCAGATATTGATGAGATTTTGGACGTGCATATTCAAAAAGGTGGACGCGTTGAGCGCTTACGACTGGACCCCGACCAATAATAAGCAGGCTAAATAAAGGCTGAAGTTATGTATGAAACCATTTATGCATTGGCGAGTGCCCAAGGCAAAGCGGGTGTTGCGGTTATTCGCATTTCTGGGCCAAAGGCTTTGAAAGCGTTAGGCACGCTTACGAATAAGCCAGCACCCAAACCCCGAATGGCCAAACTCAGCCGACTTTTTCACCCCATATCCGGTGAGACTTTAGATGATGCCCTGATCCTTGCATTCAAAGCCCCGGCCAGCTTCACCGGGGAAGACGTCGTGGAATTGCACATTCATGGTGGATTGGCCGTCATCGATGGCATGCTCGAAGCCCTATCGGCCTGTGAAGGTTTACGATTTGCGGCCGCCGGAGAATTTACGCGGCGGGCTTTTGCCAATGGCAAGCTTGACCTGACCCAAGTCGAGGGCCTGGCTGATTTGATTGAATCTGAAACCGAAGCTCAACGCAAACAGGCGTTGCGACAATCGGAAGGGGCTTTGGGCGAAATTTATGAGGACTGGCGACACAAGCTGGTTGCAAGTTTGGCGCACTTTGAGGCCGAGCTGGATTTTTCAGATGAAGAAATACCTGATAACCTGCACAACAAAGTTCGCCAAGATGTTGCTCAATTGCAAAACCAAATGCGCGATCATTTGAAGGATGCGCGACGTGGTGAACGATTGCGCGACGGTATTCGCCTCGCCATTATCGGCCCGCCCAATGCTGGAAAATCGTCTTTGATGAATGCTTTGGCCCAGCGTAATGCCGCAATCGTTTCTGATATCGCCGGTACCACGCGTGATGTTGTTGAGGTTCATCTTAATCTTGGTGGTTATCCGCTATTGGTTGCCGACACCGCGGGCCTGCGTCAAAGCACCGATGAAATAGAACAAGAGGGGGTGCGGCGTGCACAAGCCTGGGCCGAGACGGCCGATCTAAAATTGGTGCTTTTGGATGGTACCCAAGCCCCGGACTTTGATCACATCAGTCTCAACTTAATTGATGAGCACACGATTGTTGCGATCAATAAAGCCGATGTTATGACTCAACAGATACCTGAGTCCGTAAAGGGTACGCCTGTTTTAGCGTTGTCGGTAAAAAGCGGGCAGGGGCTTTCTGATCTTTTAGAGCAATTAACGGTGCGGGTGCAGAACCTGTGTCGCTCCAGCGCGGATGGCCCAGCCCCAACCCGGGCGCGGCACCGTGAAGCTTTGCAACGTACTGAACAAGCTCTAGATCGCTTTTTAGCCCGGGATCATGCTTCACCCATGGGCTCTGAATTAGAAGCCGAAGACCTAAGACTGGCCGCACGTGAACTGGGGCGCATTACCGGGCGGGTTGATGTGGAAGATTTGCTTGATGTTATTTTCAGAGATTTCTGTATCGGAAAATAGGCTAAAAGCGAAGCAATACAGGCACCGTCTCGAAATCGGAATGTTTCACGTGAAACAATTTTGTGTAATCGGAGATTGCGGGTTTGACTTGGACGCCGCGGCTCCCTAAATTCCCGCCATGAAGCTGGAACAACAACAACTTTCTTATGACGTGATAGTCGTCGGCGGCGGCCATGCCGGTACAGAAGCGGCCGCTGCATCCGCGCGTCTTGGGGCCAAAACCGCTTTGGTGACGCACAAGATTTCGACCATTGGCGAAATGTCCTGTAATCCGGCAATTGGCGGTTTGGCCAAGGGTCAGTTGGTGCGGGAAGTCGATGCTTTGGATGGCATCATGGGGCAAGCCATCGACCGTGGCGGTATTCAATTTCGTATGCTTAACCGTTCAAAAGGGCCGGCGGTGCGCGGCCCGCGCGCTCAGGCGGACCGTAAACTATACAAACAAGCGGTACTTGAATTGGTACGGGCCCAAACGAATTTACATCTGGTTGAAGCCGGCGTCGAAGATATAATACTTAATAATCAAGGGCAGGCGTCTGGTGTTGTTTTGGGCGATGGCACCTTGCTGAGGTCAAAATCTGTTGTTCTGACCACGGGGACTTTTTTGCGTGGGCTTATTCATCTGGGGCCGGAGACTTTTCCCTCCGGGCGTTTGGGCGATCCGCGTTCGGTTGGTCTTGCGTACACCTTGCGCCGCTTTGATTTTCGGTTAGGCCGTTTAAAGACGGGCACACCGCCCCGTTTAAACGGGGATACCATCGATTGGGACAGCCTGGTCAGCCAACCCGCAGATGATGTGCCGGAACCGTTTTCGTTTCTGAATGACCGTATTCCACAGCGTCAAATTTGTTGTGGTGTGACGCACACTAATGAACGGACCCATCAATTGATTCTCGATAATCTGGATCGAGCACCGCTCTATTCGGGACAAATTGAAGGCACGGGGCCACGATATTGCCCGTCAATCGAAGACAAGGTGGTGCGCTTTGCAGATAAAGCCTCGCACCAAATCTTTTTAGAACCCGAAGGTTATGACGACAAAACCGTTTATCCCAATGGCATCTCGACATCCTTGCCGCGTGATATTCAAGAAGACATGATAAAAAGCATTGTGGGTTTGGAACATTGCCAAATCTTGCAGCCGGGCTATGCCATCGAATATGATTTTGTTGATCCGCGCGAGTTGAACCTGACTTTAGAGACCCAGCGTGTTCCCGGCCTTTATTTTGCGGGCCAAATCAATGGCACCACCGGCTACGAAGAAGCCGCGGCCCAAGGTTTAATGGCGGGGCTCAATGCAGCGTTGAAAGCATCAGGGGCTAGTGAGCCTTTTATTTTAGATCGGGCAGAGGCCTTTATTGGCGTGATGATCGATGATCTGGTCACCTTGGGCACGCAAGAACCCTACCGGATGTTCACATCGCGTGCCGAATACCGATTACGCTTACGTTCTGACAATGCAGACCTGCGGCTCACCCCACGAGGGATTGCCGTCGGCTGTGTCAGCACCAAACGTAAAGAGACATTCACCAAGCGTAAACAAGAGGCAGACGCTGGCCATGCTCTAGCCGAGTCGTTGCAAGCAACGCCGAACGAATTGCAAAAGCACGGCCTAAAAATCAACCAAGATGGCAAACGCCGCAACATCAAAAAATTGCTGGCTTATAACAATGTCACTTGGGAGGGGCTCGCCAACATTTGGCCCGAACTTTTGACTATGCCCAAAAAAGCGCGGGAACAAGTTGAAATCGAAGCCCAATACGCTGGCTATCTGGATCGTCAAGAGCTGGATGTGCATGCTTTTCGAAAAGATGAGGCCCTGCGCATCTCTGCGGATCTCAACTATGATAAAATTTCTGGCCTTAGCAACGAAATGCGGGCAAAATTCAAAGATGTTATACCGACAACCTTGGGTCAGGCTGCACGTATTTCCGGCGTTACGCCGTCGGCCTTAACGTTGCTTCTGGCTTATGTTCGTCGCCAATCCTCGGCAAACTAACGCCCAGCCTATTCCTTAATGTTTCACGTGAAACATTCCAGATGCGAAAGAAACCTTATCCCGTGACGGTTCCAGCCTCCGCCCAATCTTTTCAAAATGAATTTCCGGTGACCGACGAGGTCCTGGCTAAACTACAGACCTATGCAGATCTATTGGTGAAGTGGCAAGCTAAAATCAATTTGGTGGGCCCCGATACACTCCCAAACCTGTGGTCTCGCCATATTTTAGATTCGGCACAACTGGCGCCCTTGATCGAAGCCGGGGCGCGGGTGATTGATATTGGCAGTGGCGCCGGGTTTCCGGGCTTGGTTTTGGCGATCTTGTTGAAAGAGCAGGGTATCGATCTGCATGTGGTGGAAAGCGACCAGCGAAAATGTGCCTTCATGCGTGAAGTCAACCGCGTGTGCGAGGCGGGGGCGACCATNCACACCGCCCGAATTGAAGCTTTAGACTCTTTGCAGGCCGACATTATTACCTCTCGGGCACTGGCCAGTTTGGACCAATTGCTTGAATTTGCGGATATCCACCGCTTATCCACAGGAAAGTCCCTATTTTTAAAGGGWAAACGGTGGCGAGAGGAATTGACGCAGGCGCAAAAAAGCTGGAAAATAGAGGTTACTGAACATCCCAGCTGCACAGAGCAGGGCGGGTGTATCCTTGAACTAAAAAATGCGGTGAAATTGTAATAAATTATTAAGCCGTATATGTTGAACCAGATGAAAGCCTTGAATCGATATGCAAGATTGGAATGAAATGGCTCAAAACATGAGTGTGCCTGAACCCGAACGTGGTCCCCGGATTATTGCTGTTGCCAACCAAAAGGGTGGTGTGGGCAAAACCACCACGGCAATTAATTTGGCAACGGCCTTAGCCGCGGTCACTAAAAAAGTATTGCTGATTGATTTAGATCCTCAGGGCAATGCGTCAACCGGATTGGGCATTGATCGCTTTTCCCGTGCCCTAGACACCTACCGCATGATCATTGACGGCACCCCGCTGACCGAAGTCGTTCAGCAGTCGAATGTACCGGGCTTGGACATTGTTCCTGCGGGTGTGGATTTGTCCGGCGCCGAACTGGAATTGGTGGACATGGACAGTCGCGAACATCGCCTGAAACAAGCCATCGGTGATGGCGCTCAGCACTATGACTATGTGCTGATTGATTGTCCACCGGCTTTGGGGTTGTTGACGCTGAATGCGTTAATTGCCAGTCAGGCCGTGCTGGTGCCGTTGCAATGTGAGTTTWTCGCGCTAGAAGGCCTCAGCCATTTGATGAAAACCATTGAACGGGTGCGCAAGGTCTTTAACCCGGTTTTGGAAATTCAAGGCATCGTGCTGACCATGTTTGACCGTCGAAACAAGCTGTCCGAACAGGTTTCCAACGATGTGCGTGAATATTTTGGGGATAAAGTTTACAACACCGTAATCCCTCGCAACGTGCGTGTTTCCGAAGCGCCTTCTCATGGTTTGCCGGTGTTGATGTACGACATGCAATGCGCGGGTTCACAGGCCTATTTACATTTGGCCGGAGAAGTTCTCCGCCGTGAAGGTTTAACTCAAGTCTAAAACGAATATCGAAAACCACATCATGAAACTTATGCTTAACAGGGCCATATAAGGCCTTGGACCATAGTGTTGATTTAGGACTCTAAAAGAATGGCAGACAGAAAACTGGGTATGGGCCTTTCGGCCTTGCTGGGGGAAGATATTTCCGATAGCCCCGATGGCGATAATATCGTGAAAACGGTGGCCATTGGCTACCTTAAGCCCGGAAAGTTCCAGCCGCGTAATGCCTTTGGTGAAGATGAACTGAGAGGTCTGGCGGATTCGATTCGGGAAAAGGGTGTTTTACAACCACTTTTGGTGCGCCCCTTGTCAGAGCGCCCGGGAACCTATGAAATCATCGCTGGCGAGCGGCGCTGGCGAGCGGCCCAGCTGGCTAGAATCCATGAAGTACCTGTTATTGTTAAAGATTTTGATGATCGCGAGACTTTAGAAGTCGCCTTGATTGAAAACTTACAACGTCAAGATTTGTCGCCTTTGGAAGAGGCCGATGGATATCAGCGTTTAATGGATGAATTTAGCCATACCCAAGAGGCTCTGGCCACCGCGCTGGGCAAAAGTCGCCCCCATGTTGCCAATATGTTACGGCTGTTGGGTTTGCCAGACACCATCAAAACCATGATGGAAAACGGTGATTTGAGCGCCGGCCATGCCCGGAGCTTAATTGGTTGTGAAAATGCGGTTAAATTGGCCAAGCAGGTCATTCAAAAGGGTCTGAATGTTCGCCAAACTGAAAAGCTTGTGAAAGCTGATACCGTCGGTTCGGCTGGATCATCCGGTTCACCTATACCTACAAAAGTGAACCGCGCTAAAGATGCCGATACACGCGCCTTAGAAGATAATTTATCCAACATACTAGGTTTAAAGGTAACGATTCAAGATAAAAACGGGCAGGGTCAGGTGGTTATTCAATATGAAACCCTAGAACAGCTTGATGGCGTATTGGCTAAGCTTTCTTAAGGACTTAGCCGCTATCTTTTATGACTTTTTAGACCTGCAATATGGCGATGGTCCCGAATTCATTTAGCCGGCGCAACGGTTCACAGGCGGCACCGCAAAATCGCCTGCATGTGTAGTTGGCGGGGCGCGGGCTCGTTTCAGACTAGCAACGTGACTCCCTAAATGATGGTTTGTGCAATCTACTTAGCTTAAAAAGACATCTAATATGACCGCTATTCTGCTATGATTAATAGTTTGCACTATATTTCTATGGATAACTAAACCTTTGATTTCGTGCGTTTATATATGGACGCCTTGTTTTCGGGGTATGGAAGCCTAGAATCATAAGATCGTTTTAGAAGGCCATAAAAAGAATATTGTGCGTGATTTCAGAGCAGTTACTATATTGTTTTAATGGACTTATTCTGAGTAAAGAAAACTCAACACAAGTTTTTTATTGATCGAGTGAAACCGAAGATTATTCAGCTCGTGTATGACCAGTGTTTTCGTTTAATTTCAGACTTTTAAGTAATCTGACGTTCAAGCCCTTGCGGGGCTAACGGATCAACAGGGCTTGTCATGGGCTGTGATCTGCGAGGTTTAGGCACATACCCTGATCGAGATTGCCTCCAACTGTGAGGGGCCCTGTGGGTCTTCTGAGATCGGGGTGCCGAAGAAATCAGTTGATGGGTCAGTTGTGACCTTACGGATATGGTCAACAAGGCATAGCGAAAAACGACTATGCTTACTATTTGCAAAAATTTTCAATGTTTAGAAAGAGATAGATTGGTTTAAATTTAGTGCAATTTATATTGTCTAGAAAACATAAAAGCTATGGTGTCAAATATTAAGGAATATAATTTGCACTATTTTATATAACGGTGCTAAGGCATTGATTTTTAGTCTTTATTTTAGGTGATCCTTTGAAATTAAACACCAGCCCTTAAAATGTAGGGGTTTGCAAGGATTGGGGCAGCGCTTTATAGATTTTAACGGCGGGCTCGGCGTTGTCCGGCTTGAGCGGCTTGCGCCAAGGCCAATAAAGCCCGCCCGGTGATGGCTGCGGCTGGCAAACCCGTTGTTTTACAATCAGTTTCGCACTGGGTCAGGACATCAAAGGCCCGTGTTAATTTGGCCGGGGACCACATATTCAGTTGAGCCTGAAAGGCCGAGGCGCGCATGAACATGATCGGCGGACGCAGTGATTTGGCGGCTTCACCTGCATTTTTACCCTGTTCCATGAAGCCTCTGGCCAGATGTAAACGCTGGAAATGACGCTGACAGGCGCGCACCAGCTGAACCGGGTTGGTGCCGTCTGCTAAAACGCGCGCAAGGGCAGATTCCAATTTTACAAAATCCCCCGCAGCGGCAGCATAAATGACATCATCGACATTATTAGCACCACTGTCGCCAATGGCGGCCCGCACATGGGCTTCGGTGACTTGTTGTTCATCGCCCATATACAGAGCAAGTTTGTCCAGCTCACCCCGGGTAACCGAACGATCAGAGCCTAAAAACTGGATCAAAAGAGAGGTGGCACTAGGGTCAGCACGTAAACCGTGGGTGCTCAGCGCCTCGCGGATGACCTGGGGCAGGGACCGGGCATCATCGGCGTAACAGGGCAGGCATACGGCTTTTTTATTGGCTTCAAAAAGTTTTCTGAGTTTTGATCGGGGATTTAAGTCCCCCGCGTCCAAGATCACCATGGTATCTGTTTGAATATCGGCGTCCAACAGAGCCTGACAGGCGGCGATTGATTGATCGGTGGCTTGGCGTACCCGCACCAGCCGTTGTCCGCCGCCAAAAGAGATGCTTTGGGCCTCATCGGCCAAGCGGGACGGATCGGCTTTTAGATCTGAGCCAAAGATTTCAATGGAGCGAAAGGGGTCGTTTAAGTCTTCGAGAACAGATTTTGCGAGGCGCAGCATGCGTTCACGGACCAAGCCTTCATCGGGACCAAAAATTAAAATGGCCCGGACCGCCGGGTCGGGGCGCTGGAGAAAAGCTTCAACTTTGCCTCCGGTTAATTTCATCAGTTGGGATATCCGTAATCGATTTCCCCGCCGGGGCCTTTGTTTGACATGTTTTTACGGACTGTCGGCCGGGCCGTGGTTTTGAAATGTGCGGCGATATGAGTTTGTACGATTTTGGCGACATCAACAACGGCCAGTTTTCGAGCATTCGCTTGAGCCGTTATGGTCGCAAAATCAGAACTGAGGATGTTATAACTGGCCACGGTACGAGCGTTTCCGGAAAGAATGACAGCGTTGTCGCTCAGGCGCACCAATTTGTAAGTGCCCGTTAAATTTAAGTTTGATCTTGTTACAAAAGCAGATTGATCAACGGCCAAGCTTGCGATGCCTTCTGATAACGTGACGTTTAATTGGTATTGAGCCGCCCGGTTAGAGGCCTTAGGCGAAAGCCTGTGTTGTAATTCAAGGCGCATCATTTGGCCGACATGATCGGGAATGCGGGCGATGGAAATTGAATCCAAAGCCGCTAAAACGTGTGTGTTGTTGTTCTGTTGACCATAAAGCGGCGTAAATCCACAAGCGCTTAGACCAATGCTCGTCAAAATCACCCCCGTAAGGACCAAGCCCCTTGATATTGATTTAAACAACAACATTTACAATCCTATTGGGCACAACGATAATTTTGCGCGGAGACTTAGATTGCATGGCTTGGATCACGGTGTCCAGTGCCAAAGCTTGGGCCTCGACGTCTTCTTTGGGGCAGTCAATGGGCATGTCTATGGTGCCGCGCATTTTACCATTGACCTGAACAGCGATGGTTACGGTGTCTTCGATCAACAAAGCGGGGTCCGCTTGAACCCATGGTGCCTCCGCAATCAATTGATCGTGGCCCAGCATGTGCCATAATTCTTCACCCAAATGCGGCATCAATGGGTTAATCAAGACAGCAATGGTTTCAAAGGCTTCCCGGCGCACCCACTGGGCAATATCGTCGTTTTGTTTAAAGTCTTCCAGGGCATTGGTCAGTTCACGAATGCGGGCAACGGCTTTGTTGAAATGAAACTTGTCGAGATCCAGTGTGACGGCATCAGCAGTTTTATGGACGCGGCAACGGATGGCTAAGGCCTCCCCGCCGATGTTTTCCGGCTGTGCAGTCTTAGTAGGCGGGATATTATTTTTAAACGTATCGAACAGTCGCCAAACCCGCCCAACATAGCGCCAAGAGCCTTCTACGCCGGAATCGGTCCAGTCTAAATCCCGGTCGGGTGGACTGTCGGACAACATGAACAAGCGTGCGGTATCGGCACCATAGGTGTTGATGATGCGTTCGGGGTCGACAACGTTCTTTTTAGATTTAGACATCTTTTCAGACCGGCCAATGGTCACGTCGTCGCGGCCTTCGGCTTCGTTTGGCGTTAACCAAGAGCCATCTGCGGCTTTATAGGTTTCATGACAAATCATGCCCTGCGTCATCAGGCCGGCAAAAGGCTCTTTGACGTCCAGATAACCACAGTCTTTGAGCGCGCGTGTAAAGAAGCGCGAATAGAGTAGGTGTAAAACCGCATGTTCAATGCCGCCAATATATTGGTCAACGGGCAGCCAATAATTGGCTTTTTTGGCATCAAAGGCTTGATCTGATGTGGGGTCTGTATAGCGCGCAAAATACCACGATGATTCAAAAAACGTATCGAATGTATCGGTTTCGCGTACTGCATCTTTGCCACATTTAGGACACGCAATATGTTTCCACGTGGGGTGAAAATCCAACGGATTTCCGGTGACACTTAAATCGACGTCTTCGGGCAAAACAACGGGCAATTGATCTTCGGGTACGGGCACCGGTCCGCACTGATCGCAATGGACGATCGGGATCGGACAGCCCCAATAGCGTTGACGGGAAATGCCCCAATCGCGCAATCTGTATTGCACAGTCCCTTCGCCATGGCCTTGATCTACCAACTTGGCAATCGCGGCGGCTTTGGCGTCTGCTAGTCCTAGCCCGTTTAGAAATTGTGACTGTACGGCAATGCCTTCGTCCGCAAAGGCGTCGCAAGAATTTTGAGCAAAGTCATCCAGCCACGGCTTTTCTTGATCCGTTCCGACGATATCTTTGGGTGCAACCACCGGAATCACGGGCAGTTTGTATTTGCGCGCAAAATCCAAATCGCGTTGGTCATGGGCCGGACAGGCAAAAATAGCCCCGGTTCCGTATTCCATGAGAACAAAATTCGCCACGTAAATAGGCAGCTCAATAGAGTTATCAAACGGATGTTTGACCTTTAGGCCCGTATCAAAGCCTTCTTTTTCCGCACTTTCAATGGCAGCCTGCGATGTACCCAATGCATTACATTTTTGGATAAAGGTTTCGAGCTCTGCATTGTTTTTTGCAAGCTCTAAAGCAATGGGGTGATTGGCCGCAATGGCCATAAACGATGCGCCAAACAAGGTGTCCGGCCGCGTTGTATAGATTTCCAGAGTTTGATCTGTGTCGGTGCGCTCAAAAAAGACCTTTGCGCCTTCTGACCGACCGATCCAGTTGTCCTGCATAATACGGACTTTGTCCGGCCAGCGCTCTAAACCTTTGAGCTCGTTAAGCAGATCATCAGCATATTGCGTGATTTTTAAAAACCACTGCGATAGCATTTTCTTTTCGACGGGGGCGCCCGAACGCCAGCCCTTGCCATCGATCACTTGCTCATTAGCCAACACGGTGTGTTCAACGGGGTCCCAATTGACCCAGCTTTCCTTGCGGTACGCCAAGCCTTGTTTGAGGAAATTCAAAAACATTTTTTGTTCATGCTGATAATAATCAGAATGACAGGTCGCCAATTCCCGGTCCCAATCATATGACAGGCCCATGGTTTTTAATTGGGCCTTCATGGCCTCAATATTTTGATCGGTCCAAATGGCAGGGTGGGTGTTGTGAAGCTTGGCCGCATTTTCTGCGGGTAAGCCAAACGCATCCCAGCCCATGGGGTGCAATACATTAAAGCCTTGTGCGCGTTTGTACCGGGCCACCACATCGCCAAGSGTATARTTSCGSACGTGWCCCATATGAATGCGTCCMGAAGGATAMGGAAACATTTCCARCACATAATATTTTTTGCGGGTKWCGTCTTCGCTGGCTTTGAACGTTTGTTYATCTGCCCAYGATTTTTGCCATTTGGCTTCAGARGCTTTGAAATTATAGACCGACATGGGCGGTTTTGATCCTAGCAGTNMTGTTNNTGRTTATTTTAATTTGCGGGTTTCATTGCGCAACAGACGCGCTTGTGTCAACACCGCATCTTCAAGTTTACGTCCGGCACCCTCTTCGACCGCGGCGTCTTGCCATCCGTTAACGCCCAGAACCTGGCGAAAAATAGACACGCGCAATCCATCGGCGCGCAGAGTCCGGCCAAGAATATAGACATTAACTTTAAAACGTTCTTGTGGGGTTTCCGGTGGGGAATACCAATCGGTAAGGATAACGCCACCAAAAGGATCGGCACTTGAGACCGGCAGGAAAGCTATGGTGTCTAAGGTTGCTCGCCAAAGATATGAATTTACACCAATGCCGCCCCCGGTGCCAGCACCCGCCTGTGTTTTGCTTCCGCTCAAATCAAGGCCGCCTTCGCCGAAAAGTGAATCAGCAACATCACTTCTATTCTTACGGCCCAATTCACCGGTCCGTTTTTGACGGGGAAGGTCAAGAGCCTGACGCTCACAAGCACTTAACGTRAAGACGGCCAAGAGTGCAATGAGGCCTATTTTGAAGGTGTTGTTATTTTTCATGATATAAAGACTTGCTCCGAATTTCGCCTTGCTCCGAACTTTCGCGCAAGATGCGATCTATCCTTTGAAACCGCCTCATAATACTCAGATCAACAGTTCTCGCAATGTGCGATGTGATAAAAAGCGGTAATAGACAGAAAAAATAGGAAATTTTAACAAAGAGGGACTTATTTAAGACGGGTAATATAATGTTCCAAAGTCGGACTGTGATATTTTTATCACGGCGTGTAGTTTTTGCATCACCGAGGGATGAGGAACGCTTGCTATTGGAAAGTCGTTGGGCCAGTATCCTTGCAACCTAGTTTAGGGGTTATGAATTAAAGCGTTTATTGAGAATCTTGAAAACAAGAACTTGGTGAACATAAATAAATCTTAGGAGAGACTATGAAAAAGATCCTTCTCGCAACTACAGCCGTTGTTGCACTTACAACCGTTTCAGCTGAAGCATTTGCTGCTGAAAAAATCAAATTGTCCCTTGGTGGTTTCATGCGTCAGTATGTTGCTTTGACCAACCATGACGAAGTTGCTGCAACTGCGGACACTTCCACATTGCGCGGTGTGAACTTGGGTTTGCAATCTAACTCAGAAGTCTACTTCCGTGGTTCCACAAAATTGGACAACGGTCTTTCTGTAGCTGTTGACATCCAATTGGAATCTTCAACACGTGTCGGCCAAGGCGCTACAGCTCGTAAATTTGACGTTGTTTCCATGGAAGTTTCCAGCGACGCAATCGGCGCAGTTACTCTTGGTTCTACAACACACGCTGCTGACGATTTCTTGACCCGTGCTCCTTTGCCTGTTGGTTCTTATGACTGGGGTGATACAGACGGCTTGGCACTTACAGCTTCTGCTGCTGGCACAAGCTCTGCTGCTTACGGTTCTGCTGCAGGCGACATCACCGACACAGGTAGCAAAGGTTTGAAATTGAAATATGTTTCTCCTAACTTCTCTGGCGTAAACGTATATGCTTCTTACACAGCTAACGACCAAGATGGTCAAATCACTGGTGCTTCTAGCAATGCTGCTGATGCATACACCTATGGTATCGCATTCGGTGGTGAAGTCGGCGGAGCATCTGTTGCTGCTGACGTTACACACATGAACTTTGGTGGCAACACTGAAAACAATCACGTTGGTTTGAGCGTTGGCATGGCTGGCTTCACTGTTGCTGGTGGTTACACTGACTTCAACGAACAGCGTTCCACTGCACTCGTTTTGGCTTCTACAGACGGAAGCCAAGATGGCAGTGCTTGGGAATTGGGCGTTGGTTACGAAACTGGTCCTTACAGCATCGCTGCTGCTTACATGACTGCTAAGCGTAACAACACTGCAGCTCTTACTGCTGACAACAAAGACAAAAAATGGCAAATCGGCGCTACCTATGACCTAGGTGCTGGTGTTGCTCTGTCTGGCGTATACTGGAACAGCAAAGCTACAACCGAATCTGCAATTACAACTGATGACTTTGAAGTCAGCGGTTTCATCGCAGGCATCGAAGTTGGCTTCTAAGTTAAGTTAACTTAGACGACTTTATAGAGAGGGCGGCCTTCGGGTCGCCCTTTTCTTTTGTCTTTTGGGGAAGACGCTTAATCTTGCCACGCGCCGATTGCGGCCAGTCCATAAATACATGTATGTTTCAGGCGATGCGCCGAAAGCGGTGTGATGCCGCCCAGCACAATACTTTTCAGGGAACAACCACGGGCCAAACGCAGGGTGCGCAAAACCCCCAATGTTTTTGCATTTACATGACTTTGTGTAGCAAAGACGGGGGAAAGCAGCACCACATCCGCATTTGCTTTTTTGGCCCACCAGAGGGCGCGTTTTGAATGTGCGGCGGCGCTGACCAGAAACCCCGGTTTATGAGAAACATTTGTGAGAGCTCCCCGTCGAGCATTATGTTCAGACAAATGAACACCATCGGCCCCCAGTTTAATCGCGAGACGTACATCATTCGCCAGTAAAACCTTTAAGCCGTTTCGATGGGCTGCGGGCAAAACCGCACGGGCAAGCTGTTCGAGTTCTTTCGCATCGGTGTTTCTGAGGATTATTGCGGCGCCTTTGGGCAGAACGTCCAATATACTGTGCGGATCGGGCAAGCGGTCTTGGCAGGTCATCACATAAAAATGAGGGATAGCCCTATTTTTTTCGTGACGCCAATTGAGTGGTGCGGCAAGTTTTGCTAGTTTCTTCATATCAAATGTTTAGCCCAATTGGAGCCCCCATGGAAACGTCTTCTGATCAAATCGATGTCGCGCAAAATCTGCAACAGGTGAAAATACTGATGGATCAAGCCCTTAAAAAGGCAGAACGTCCGGCACATGGCGTGACTTTGGTGGCGGTTTCAAAGTTTCATGACGCGACGCGCATTCGCCCGGCGCTTGAAAAGGGCCAACGTACGTTTGGCGAAAACCGAGTACAAGAAGCACAAGAAAAATGGCCGCCACTACGAACTGACTTTCCCGATGTTCAGGTGCATCTGATCGGCCCCTTGCAAACCAACAAGGTTAAACAAGCGGTTGCGACCTTTGATGTGATTGAATCCGTTGACCGGGAAAAATTGGCGCGCGCCCTGGCGCGTGAATTTGTAGCGCAGGGCCGTTCACTTCCCGTGTTTTTACAGATCAATACCGGGGAAGAACCGCAAAAAGCGGGGGTTTTACCGGCGGCGGCCGATGATTTTATTAAATTGTGCAGGGATGACCTAGGCTTGAATGTGCAAGGTTTGATGTGTATTCCCCCGGCAACGGAAGAGCCCGCGATGCATTTTGCGCTGTTGTCAAAAATTGCCGCCCGAAATAACATAAAAGCCCTGTCCATGGGCATGAGTGGGGATTTTGCGACGGCCATTGAATTGGGCGCCACACATGTGCGCATTGGTACCGCTATTTTTGGTCAACGATGAGCACAGAATTTTCATTAAGCATCGTTAATAACATTAATAAATCTTTTTGTTTCAGGGCAATACAGCCTTCAGTTGGGTTAAAATCTGGGCGAGCGACGTGCATAAATATGGCACTGCCGTGACCAAGAACGATAGGGTTTGTATTGTAAAGAAGCTCTACGATAAGGTCATATACATGATCTTGTCGCCAAAGCTCTTCAAAGCTCCCCGCATGGGGCAGGGTGATCAGGGTGTTGTAATCGTCTTGATCGGGATCATCACACCAGCCCATCGTTTCGACGATAGGCTGGCAGTGAAGGCTCGTTTTGGGTTCTGAAAGGCGATCCGAACGCCAAAATACCCGGCCAAAAGCATGACGACCTAGGGGGGTGAGGCCATCGCCTTCGGTATTTTTTTGACCAAGACCTGCGCGGCCTAAAGCACAGGACCAGCGCTGATTTCCACAACTGATAATCCCGATTTTTTCAACAAAAACATCCATGGTGAGCACTCAATGTGGATTTATCCAAAGCGAGCCGTTTGCCCGCTTGAACCGGATCTGGCCTGTTGTGCGGTTTCATAAGCGCCCGTTGCTTGTTGCAAAGCCTGTGCGGTCCACGTGTTGGCGGCCCAAGCCACCGCATTGGCGTCCGCCCCGTAACCCAGTTTTGTACTGGCTTGAGCATCCGCATACGTTTGATAGTTTTGCAGACTATTACCTTCGCTGCGTTGCAACATTGGTGATCCATCGCCAATTTGCGCAACCCCGTCTGAAGCACTTTGTGCAACGGCTTCGGGTTCGCCGGAGAAAAAGTCTGAAACCGTTTGGCCGATGCTTTGTCCGGATAGAAATTCGAAAAATGAAGCGGCAGCACCCGCCGCAAGACCCATCGGCCCGCCAAACAAAAAGCCCCCCGCCATAGAGGACAGGGCATTTTGGGTATCGCCCGTAACACTTTGATAGGCGGTTGAAACGCCGGGAATATGCTGCAGTGGATTAACGGCATCAACGACTGTACTGACCAAACTGTCAAAGCTAAAGTCGCCATCGCCACCCTCAACACCTTGCGCATCCAGATCACTGTCGCCGGGTTTTTGCACCGGCAAAATGGGTTGGATAGACGTCCCGCGTTGTAAACGCTGGTCTTGGCGGTTGCGATCTTGTACGTCCAAAATAGTATTGCCTGAATATTGAGAAATATTCATATTAATCACTCATACCTAAAAAAGTTGCACAAAACGCACATCTAAAAAATTGTCCACCTTTAGTAATGCAAAGGTGGTGCCAATTATTAATGTGTTTTAAATCAATGTATTAGATTTTGTATTATGGGAATTTGGCAAAAATTGCCGTGACCTTTGAGGTCATGCGGCTAAATTTTCCGGGTTAAAGCAGGTGCCCGGCTTTGATTTTCTTGGTCTGTAAATAAGTCTCATTGTGTTGGTTTGAGGGAAAAGCGTGGGTGACGCGATCAACAACTTCGATGTTGGCCTCGCTTAACGCCTGAACCTTGGTCGGATTGTTGGTCAGCAAGCGCACCTGTTTAAGACCTAAATCATTCAACATGAATGCGGCGGGCAAATAAATGCGTTCGTCGGCATCAAAGCCCAATTTTTCATTGGCTTCTATAGTATCTGCGCCCTGATCTTGCAAAACATAAGCGCGCAATTTGTTGACCAAGCCAATACCACGGCCTTCTTGGGCTAAGTACAACAGCACCCCGCCACCGTCTTTGGCGATGGCCTGAATGGCGCCGCGCAATTGATCGCCACAATCACAGCGCAATGACCCCAAAAGATCACCGGTAAAGCACTGACTGTGAATGCGAATAAGCGCGGGTTTACCGGCTTTTGTTGGATCACCGATAACAATGGCCAAATGCTCCAGCCCCCCATCCAGTGGACGGTAGGCAATCACCCGGGCGTTTTCGGCATCTTGTAAAGGCACGGGGGCTTCCGACACCCGCTGTAATGTTTGCGAAACACAGTGTTCCGATTGGAACACATCTTCGGCCTGAACGGTTAATAAATTATGCTCTTTGGCAAGGGTTTTGGCGTCGTTTGCCCCGGATGTATTCAGTTTTGAAACCAAGGCTGTGGGCAAAAGATGGGCAATTTTTGTGAGTCCGATGGCCGCCTGCTCATAGCCTCTGCTGGGGACCTCTTCGACGTGAGAGGAAGGGGCGGGCGTACCCAAAAGCGGGTCGGCATATTGATGGATGGTATTTGCGGTGCAGTGTGAATTCAGTACCACCCGAAAAGCCGGGCCTAGGTCTTCATCAATAAGCTCTAGGGCCTTCGCCCGGCGTCCCGTCAGGGCAACATGCACGGGGCCTTCGCTCAGGCAGCGGAGAGCTTTGAGATTGTCTTCGGTGACATTTTCTGCGGCCAAGATTAAAGCTTGATCCCCAGATTTTGTACCAACGATAACCATGCGTCCGCTGCGCAATTCGAAAACCGCCCGTTGCACAGACAAGCTGGAACACGGGTTTGCGTTTGTTTGGCTAGATTGAGGACTTGGCGGTGTGTCTTGACGGTGCGGCATGGTGGCCTTTAGAAATTCGGTTAATCGTGAATAATAAGTATATAGTTACGCCTGTATTGCCCGCAAGGCAAAGAAAACGAATTGCAGTTTGGCTCGTGAATATCGATATACTACATAACGACCTAATTTATAATGGATAAATGGTTATGAATGACGGCAAACGGATTTTAATTATTGATGACACAGAAGTGATCAGTGAAGCCTTGTCTGGACACTTGGCGCGCACGGAAAATTTCAGCTGTGACCGTACAAAGGATGCCTTGGCCGGTGTTAAGACCGCGCTGGCGCACTATTTTGACATGATTATTGTCAATGTTGTGGGGTCGAGCCTCGACCAATTTGACATCTGCAAGCAATTACGTGCCGGTGATGTGGTGGCACCGATTATACTTTTGGTCGCGGATGGCGATGATGCGACGACCATAAAAGCCCTTGATTTTGGGGCGACGGACTGTGTGAGCCGACCGTTTAAATTGGGCGTATTGATGGCCCGTATTCGTGCCCATATTCGTCAATTTGAACATTCCGAAGAAGCCCAATTGAGCATCGGTCCGTTTTATTTTAACGGCAGCAGCAAAACGTTACGACTTCAAAATGGGGGTGGCGGGCGGCCCATTCACTTAACCGATAAAGAAGCCCAGATCTTAAAGTTCCTGTATTTGCACAGTGATCGGCTGACCAATCGGGATGAATTGTTGGGGGAAGTTTGGGGGTATAATGCGGGGGTTACGACCCATACTCTGGAAACTCATGTTTATCGACTCCGCCAAAAAATGGAAACCGATCCGTCCCATGCCAAAATTTTGGTCACGGAACCGGGCGGATATCGATTGAATTTAATGTCTTAGTCTTGTTTTTTACGGATCTGATTGTCGACCTTGAACAAGTCTTTATCTAAAGTCACGCCATATTCAGGGGCCAATAAAGAGACCGTGGTGCTGATACCCTGGGCGTCTAATACGGTCCATTGTTTTAACGCCAAGGGTTTGCTGGCAAAGACCAGGGTTAAGCTGCCCTCCGCCGGGTCGTCGTTGCGTTGCAAGGTGATGCGGATCACGTTGGTTTCATGAACAAAGTCTGAAATCAATAAGTCATCGCCAAAAAAATCAACGGTTTCGCCAATAAAGATCGATGCCGGCACCGCGCTCAGCAAGGTATAACTGCGTTGATCAAGTTGCTTGTCTTTGTACATCACCCACAAACCATCAGAGACCAACAATATGGGATTAGGCTCATCGTATTCGATGCGCATACGTCCGGGCCGTTGCATTAAGAAATCACCTTGGGAAAACTGACCCAGACTGGTGATTTGCAAAAAACGTGCGCGCATAGAGGATATGGCGTTTAGGTATTTTTCTAATTTGTGGACTTGAGCGGTCTGTTTATCGGTCAGGCCGATGGCGTCTTTGGCTTCGGCAGATTTTGGTAGGGTAATGGCGGCGACAATGAACGTCAGGGCAATCACCAACAATCCAAAGATGATCTGTTTTAACGGAAAGAGGCGATTGGGGATGCCGACGGTATCGGGTTGATTTTTTTGTTTGGTCTGTTCGTTCATTTAAGAAGCCTGACTGACATCACCGACCAACACTTCACGACGACCAACGCGGTTGGCTTTACTGACCACGCCTTCTGATTCCATACGTTCAATAATGCGTGCTGCACGGTTGTATCCAATTTGTAAATGACGCTGGATAAAGCTTGTTGAGGCTTTACCTTCGCGGGCGATCAAAGCCACCGCTTCATCATATAGCGCATCGTCTTTGGTTCCGCCACCTGCAACTGATGATCCGGCGGGGCCGGCGGTATCGGCTTCGACGGTGACCGCGTCTACATAATCGGGCTGGCTTTGGGTTTTTAAGTGTTTGACGATGTCTTCGACTTCTTCATCCGATACAAACGGGGCATGCACACGGGTGATGCGCCCGCCACCTGCCATATACAACATGTCGCCCATGCCCAACAACTGTTCGGCCCCTTGTTCGCCCAAAATGGTGCGGGAATCAATTTTTGAGGTGACTTGGAAACTGATGCGGGTCGGGAAGTTGGCTTTGATGGTGCCTGTAATCACGTCGACCGAAGGCCGCTGCGTTGCCATCACCAAATGAATACCCGCGGCGCGGGCCATTTGCGCCAAGCGTTGGATCGAGGCTTCGACGTCTTTGCCCGCCACCATCATCAAATCGGCCATTTCATCGACAATCACCACAATCAACGGCAATGGGTCCATGGATAATGGCTGGTCTTCGAATACGGGCTTGCCGTCGGCGTCAAAGCCTGTTTGCACATGCCGGGTCAGCACTTCTTCTTTTTTACGGGCGTCAGAAAGCCGTTGGTTATAGCCGGTAATGTTGCGCACGCCCAATTGGCTCATCAAACGATAGCGATCTTCCATTTCGCGCACCGCCCATTTTAACGCCACGACCGCTTTGCTGGGATCGGTGACAACCGGGCTGAGTAAATGGGGAATGCCATCATAAACGCTGAGTTCCAGCATTTTTGGGTCGACCATGATAAAGCGACATTGGGCGGGGGTGTATTGGTACAGCAAGGAACAAATCATCGCATTCACGCCGACCGACTTACCCGAACCCGTCGTTCCGGAAATCAACAAGTGAGGCATGCGGGCTAAATCGACAATCATTGGCAGGCCACCAATGTCTTTGCCCAAGGCTAGATTTAAAGAACCCTTGGCCTTTTCGAAATCTTGAGACGACAGCAGTTCACGCAAATAAACGGTTTCGCGGTATTGGTTGGGCATTTCGATGCCGATGACTGAACGACCGGGCACGGTGGCGATGCGCACGCTGATCGCCGACATCGATCGGGCAATATCGTCCGACAAACCGATCACGCGTGATGTTTTGGTGCCGGGGGCGGGTTCTAATTCATATAACGTGACCACGGGACCCGGGCGCACCTTGACGATTTCGCCGTGCACACCAAAGTCTTCCAACACGCCCGACAACATAATTGCATTTTGTTCCAAGGCTTGTTTGGACAAGGTGTGTTGTTGATCGGGATCGGGATTGTTTAACAAATCCAAGGGGGGTAATTCGTAATCTTGATCGTCGCTGCTTAAATCCAGACTGCCTTGGCGTTGCGCATTGGCTTTGCGTCCGGTTTTTAAGGTTTTGGAATGGGTTTCCACCAAGCCCGATGTTTTGGGCTTGGGGTTCGCGCGTGCCTTACGCGGGGTACGGCGTTTGCGGACGGCGGGCGCGTCTTGGGTGTTGTCTTGGTCCTCTAAGTTTTGATTTTTGCTGCGGGCAAAGATTCGAATAACTTTTTCACCCAAGGTTTTATTAAAGCGCATCAAAAAGCGGCCAAAGGCCTGCCAATCGTCTTGGGGCAAACCCAACGCCAATAAAAACGTTAAGGTTCCGGGGATCGCCAGAAGGCAGGCAATGCTCACCGTATTGATATAGGCTTTGGTGAGATTATAGTCGATCAGGGCTTGGCCAATGCGGCCCATCAAAACTTCACCCGCGACACCGCCCAATCCAACGGCCAACGGCCAACGTAGGAACGGCGCAATCACAGCCATCGACGTGCTGATCAGCATTAGGGCGGTCAAGATCAACACAACCCGTAACCAAAGCTGAGGAATGCCGCGTTTGCGGATCAACAAAATACCCCAGGTGATGATGGCGAAGGCGGGCAAAAATGCGGCCAAACCAAAGCTTTGCACCATCAGGTCTGAAACCATCGCACCGGGTTGCCCCAACAGGTTTAAGGTCGGCCCATCGGTGGCAGAATTTAAAGACGCATCAGCAGGGGAATAGGTGGCGAGCGCCGCCGCATAGCCGCACCCAAGCACAACCAGACCCGCGCCGGTGAGTTCACTCACCCGGCGGGCAAAAAAGGCTGAGCTTCCTTCGGGCAGAAGTCGGCCAGATCCAAGCTTTTGCGGCAGCCATGTCATAGCCCATTTGTACACGCAAAGGCCTTACTAAGACCTTAAGAATGGCGGGTTTGGGATTAAGCGTGCAGGTCTTCTTCGGGATAAGCGCTGA
>NVSZ01000120.1 GCA_002732845.1 Rhodospirillaceae bacterium | reverse complement strand
TCGCGAGTGCGCGTGCAAGAAGATCAACCTGAGTTTGTTCAGAATAGTCCGTAGCATTCGCTAGAATGCTCGTAATGGCACCTAAAATACTAACACTCACTACGGCGACGATGGCCAGCGAGACGAGAACTTCGACAAGGGTGAACCCTTCGCGCTGGGAAAATTTCGAACTGAGCCGCATTACTCGATTAGTTCCAATGTGCCTGTAAAAGGATTGGCCGCCGCACGAATATCTGGCCCAATCTCTATCTCAAAATTCTCAACCGCGCCGTCTCGATCAACCTCAACTTTGACGATGCCGTTGGTAATAGATGTAGATTGAGACGCAACATAGATCGTGACCTCTAGATCAGGAAGATCGATCTGTTTTTCGTGACCCACGATCTGAACCCAATGATTATCAAGGTCGATTTTGATGACCTGAGACGAATGTTCAATCGCAGCAACATCCTGTGCTCGGGTAACCACACCAGAAAGAAGACGAAGGTAACGTGCTTCTGCGCCGATTCCTGTCATTTTAGCGAAACTCGGAATCACAAGAGCGGCGGCAATTCCAATGATAGCGACAACGATCATGAGTTCAACGAGCGTGAAACCCTTTATAGAATTCTCTGATTTTTTTGTCCTGCGCTTTACCATTCTTCTCTTCCGGCCTGGCCTTTAGCAAGCCAAGAAAAGGACTACCAGTTACCTAGATCGTCTTCCGTACCTGTAATGCCATCAGGGCCAATCGACCAAAGATCATAATCCACGCCTTTTTCACCGGGGTGAATGTAGCGGTAATTCTGGTCCCAGGCATCTTTTGGAAGTTTCACAGTATCAAGATACACATCGCCCTTTTCGTCAGGTTCGATCAAAATCTCGAGACCATCGTCAGTGGATGGAAACTTTCCTTCCTTGATTCGGTAGGTGCGAAGAGCAGAGGCAAGAGACGAAATTTGAGCTTGTGTGGAGGTGTTACGCGCATCATCTGCTTGACCGAAAAATCTTGGCAGAACGAACGCCGCCAGAATGCCGATGATTACGACCACAACGAGAATTTCGGCGAGTGTAAAGCCTTGCTCGTGATTGGGTCTTCCCAAGTTTCTGTTCAGTCTCATGTATTTCCTACCTTTTACGTTAGATTTCCAAACTTGCTAACGATCGAGTTTTTCGCGTCCGCCAAGATTGTGGTGTCGCCCAGTTTCATTTACTTCCCATGCTTTAGCAGCGCGAAGCCAAGCTGCAAAAGCAGCAGATCCAGCGACTACAATACCATGGATTCCATCTTTGTAGGCCTGACCAACCGTCATTTTACGCAAAAAAGCGGCGGCGGGGTAGATAGTGAGGCCCATTAGAAGCCGCCTTCCTTCTATAGCTTCTCCGCGGTTTATGGCCTCTTCCGCCTCGCAGCCTGAAAAATGGTCAGCTTTTCTGACCCAATCGCTGATAGATTCGTACGAAAAGTGATCCAATGGATTCTGGATCGTACCCATGGGGCCATTAGCCTGAGGAACACCATGTACTTCTAGCGGCCATTCAGTATGCCCTTTTTTCCAGAGTCGAATCACATAACCCGGCCACCAACCTGAATGCTTGATCCATTTACCGAGAAAATACGTTTTCCGAGGAATTCGAAAACACTCATTGCCGGTTACAGCCGCCCGTTCGGCAACATTTCGAATCTCTTCGGCTAACTTCTGAGACACAACCTCGTCTGCATCGATAGACAAAATCCAATCGTTTTTGGCTTCTTCAGCTCCGAGGTTCTTATTGAAATGAATGCCTTTTTCCGAACTGGAATGCTCAATAACACGAGCACCGCAAGCCTTGGCAATATCCTGCGTGCCGTCTGTAGATCCACCGTCAACGAGAACAATCTCGTCACAAAACGAAAGAGCATCAAGACACCGTTTAATAATCCCGGCCTCGTTCTCAGCAATAACAACAGCGGATATAGTTTTTCCTAAATCACCCATATCCCTATTTTATTTTGATTTTACGGTATCGACCAACGCAATTAGTAGAGGCACGAAGCACTGTGGAGTCCTACAGTATCAATACAGAACCTGGACAGGACTTAGAACTAGCCTTATTTGAAATTACGGATGCGTTGAAGTTTTTTAGCGGCGCTTCTTTGCTTTTTTCTTTACAGCCTTTTTCTTTACGGCTTTTCTTTTTACCGCTTTTCGTTTCTTTTTTCTTTTGCCTGTGCCCCGCTTATGCGGTTCTTCCGGCATATTTTTCGGCAGGGTGAATGTAAGGAATTCCGTCAGAGACAACTTGTACGCAGATTTAATAATACTGAGAAGAGTTCTGAGCTGGAGACCCTCCAATTGCCTTTCCATCTGGCCATATCTTGTATGGTCGATCCCTGCTAACGCAGCAACTTCTCTTCTAGAAATACCCTTTTTGCAACGAAGATATTTTAATCTCTTCGCAACATTGTCAAACTCGCTCTTCACTGTAGCCATAATGCTAACCTTCCGCCGTACTTTCTATGATGTTCTCAATTGTAAGAACATCATAAACAGCCGACCCTTTCCTAAATTTTTTTCATACCTGCTTTTAGCAGCACAATTCACCAACTTCGTTGAATCAGTCGGTATACTCTAACATTACTTACGCTATTTTTTTAAGAACAAAAATTGATTTCTGAAAACTTTATATTTCAAACGCCCCAATACGCCCAAAGTGTTCGTGGCTTTCAGCGTAACATTTTTCACTTTTCTCTTTCGCTTGTCACTCTTTGGCCTACTAAACATCCCGCCTATTGGCAGTACTGAAGCAAACTCAAAGGCTTCTGGAGGCTTGGACAAAACACCCCGAAGTGCCGTAAAATGAGGCAACGCCCCGCCGAAGTAAAAGCTTTTGTGGGCAAGCCGGGATGACGGAATTGGCAGACGTAGGAGACTTAAAATCTCTGGATCGTAAGATCGTGCGGGTTCAAATCCCGCTCTCGGCAACTAAATGAACTATTACAAAGGATAAGCGAGGAATCTCGATTATTCTAGGGGACCAACCTCTTCCATTCTGGAAAGCGACCCAAAAAAGTATCCCGAATATAGGAGCAGACCGGAACAACCTGACATCCAGAAGAATCCGCGTATTGAAACGCGACCAAGCACAATTTTTCAGCCAGCCCCTGGCCACGCTGATGCTCAGGCACAAACGTTGACATAAAATGAAGAGTTTTCCCGCGCCGTTCATAGTCCAGCGAAGCCGAAGGATCAACCCCAMCCACCCGAAACCGCTTCTCGGAAAACAAATGCTCAATCTGACACTCTCTAACAGACATATCTCAAAGTATACAACGACACGGGGCACATAGAAGTGGCCTTACCCCTTTGAAAGATCCAAATTAATGTACGTTTTGTAACCCGTTTCTATCTACCGTATTCCACTTTTCTTGTCTGATAAACTCCGATGGAGAGATGTGTCCCAATGTGCTGTGTGGCCTTTCGCTGTTGTAATGTTCTCGCCACCAATCTACTACCACCTGAGCTTCACCTCTACTGAAGAAAATCTCACCATTCAAACATTCTCTTCTCAGCTTATCATGAAAGCTCTCCACATATCCATTCTCCCAGGGACTTCCTGGATTRATATGAATCAGCTTCACTCCTTTTTCTTCAGTCCATCTGTGAAGAAGCTCCGAAATAAATTCAGGACCGTTGTCTGTACGAATGTACTCCGGTCTTCCGTACTCCCAGAATAATTCATCCAGAGCTTCGATTACTTCAATCGCTCTGAATCTTTTCTCTACTCGAACCTCGATGCAGGTTTTCGAGAAGTCGTCTATTACACTCAACATCTTCAGCTTCTGACCGTACTCCGTCTTGTGGTGAATAAAATCCAGACTCCACGTCTGAAAGGGTCGTTGAGCTGCCCCTAGACGATCTGTCAATGGATGAACCTTAAGTCGTCTTCGGCGTTTTCTTGGTACAGGCAGGCGTTCTTCTCCCCAAAGTCGTTCGACCCTTTTATGATTCAACTTCAATCCTGTTTCTTTGCAAACTATGGCTTTCATGAACGGGGTTCCGTACGTTCTGTGTTTCGCTGAAAGCTCATGAAGCCTTATTCTCAGCCATCTATTTATCGGATCTTCCTCCTTCTGTTCATATCGAATCGTGGTTCGAGAGACTCGTGCCGCTTCGCAGGCTTTTCGCTCTGAGACACCTTCTTCACTCATTTCTGAAACAACCGACCTCATCAGCTCTACATGAGCCCCTTTTTTTTTATTTGTTCCTGGATAATGTCCAATGCCAACGCCTGATTGCCGCAAAGCTCTTTCAGGCGCTTATTTTCTTTCTCAAGTTGCTTGATTCTCTGAACCTCAGATACCCCAACTCCGCCGTACATCCGCTTCCAACGGTATATCGTCTGGTCGCAGACATTGTGCTTCTTACAGGCATCCTTAACCCCAATCTTTTCTGTATCGCGCAGAATCTTGACGATCTGCTCCGGTGTAAATCGTTTCCTTGCCATTTTTCCAGCCCCCTTAATTTGCTAAATACTATACAAATAATTGGCATCTTTCTTGGGGGTAAGGCCAGAAGAACTATACCCGTTTCATGAGCGACAAAACTTTCACAGAGATGATCGCGCCCAGCACTAGCGCGAAAGTCTGAATTCATTGATTCTAACATTCATGATCGTCAACCAATCACGCCTTTCTCCAGAAGCATCATAGTTCCCAAGTAAAATATCTCGAGAGACCTGTATATACCCATTGGGAATGTCGGATAATTCCCGCATGATATGTCGTATTTTTTCAGCCTGGTTTGATGACATAAAATCCAAAACATGAGAAATCACTCTTTCGGATGATTTTAGAATTGTTGTAGCAATGATATCATCGCTTAAACCAATAGACATTTCACTCCATTCATTCACGTCACAATTCAACAATTCGTCAAGTGAGCAAAGATGTTCGACCGAAATATCCTCAACCTTTAAGTTCCCAGCCCTTATGAATTCTTTTCGATCCTCTTCAGTGTGACATGACCCCTTTTTATCTACCAATCCATCATCCTAATTTCATCACCTGATTACAACGACAATCCTCTTCGTCCTTTACTAGATTAACCCGTTTCAT
>NVSZ01000119.1 GCA_002732845.1 Rhodospirillaceae bacterium | reverse complement strand
ACAGTTTTTGTGAAGGGGATGGCCGCTGGTCAGCGTTCGAAAGACAAACCAGCCTCACCTACTTTTGTCCTCGAACGGATTTACTCGGGAAACATATCCATCCGTCATATTGACCTTTATCGATCTGGTCCGGATCGAGATATACTTGAATCGATTGATGAAGGAATTATGAATCATGATATTGTAGTCGTAGAATGGGGAGATCAACTTCCTCTAGACTACCAAAAGAGAGCTATTCATATTCTTATATCTCACGACAATCACGAAGATAACGCCCGTGATATTCGCATTCAGGAGGTTACTAATTGATGTGTATCTTATCTATTGATTTCCTTTCTGTTCAGCATGGCGTTGCCTTGGAAGTTTCTTCCGGTGACATTATTCAAAAACATGGGGAACGCAATTCAGAAGAGAAGCCACGTATAGAAAATCAGATCATCGAACTTGTACAAAGTATCCTTTCTGAAGCTGATATAAACCAAAGTACCATCACAGACGTTCTTGTCACCGCCGGGCCAGGTAGTTTTACCGGCGCCAGAATTGGCATCGCGGCGGTGCAGGGATTTTTTCAAGGATCTACAATTCGGGCTCATGCTATCAATACTCTTGATGGCATGATCTCTTATGGAAAAAAGATAAATGGTAACCATCAACGCCTTATTACCGCCGCTGTGCAGACACGTAAGCCAGAATGGATTGTGGATGTAGGGACAGGTGTTCAATCTTACGGTTCTGACGAATGGAAATCGTTTGACCGAAATTCTTCTTTATTTCTTCACGGTGACATTCCAGAAGGTCTCGATGAAGATTTAATTTACAGATGTGATGATGGACTCGCCGAATGTCTCATCGAAGTCTTTCGGGAAGATAAGAAAGAAAACAATCCATGTGAAATAAACGAACTTCAACCTCTGTATTACGGTAATTTGTATACGTCATGATCCGAAATCTGTCGGTTGATGAAATTGATTCAATTTACGCAATCGAAGAAGTATCAAACCCATCTCCGTGGAGCCGCGATTCTTTTTTATCTGAATTCAGTCATGAATCTGGAATACGTTTAGGATATACTTTAGACATACTGGTCGGTTTCTGTTTTGGTCGACTTATTGTCGATGAGTTTACAATACTCAATATTGCGGTCACGAAAGAACACAGAAACCGGGGTATTGGAAAAGAATTGATGCTCACAGCTATGAAACACGCACAGGAAAAAGGTGCTATAAAATCCTTTCTCGAGGTCAGAACAGGCAACGCGGCAGCATTCTGTCTCTATCAGTCACTTGGATTCAAAGAAGTTAGCAAACGTAAAAACTATTACTCACAAATCGGACAAGACGCAATCAACATGGAGATGATACTATAAGCTTGTATGTTCAATTCGCCCGGGAGCTTTTGTGATAGACGAAAATAAGGAAACAGAATCAAAAGAAATTCATTATACGTTTCAGTTTCCTGACGGGATTACAAAAGAATTTTCCGTAAAACTTGATTTTAATACACTCTCTCTTATCCATACTGCAAAAGAGACGTATCCAGACTGGACAAAATTGGAATACTGTCAGTGTCCGAACTGTCCCTTATCTACTGAAGATCATCTCCGTTGTCCTATAGCACTCAATCTTTCTGACCTTATCGATAGCTTCAGTGATTCAATTTCATACGAAAACGTTTCTGTATCGATCGTCACAGACGCGCGGGCTTATCACCTGGATACCACACTTCAGCGCGTCTTGAGTTCACTTATCGGTATATACATGGTCACAAGTGACTGTCCTATCATGGATAAACTTCGGCCGATGGTCGACAGCCATCTTCCTTTTGCAACTTCTGAAGAAACAACGTATCGCATGATCACCATGTACTTAATGGCTCAATATTTCCGAAATAAACACGGTAAAGATCCTGATTGGGAACTTAACCATTTCGTCGATTTGATGCGTGAGATTAGCTCAGTGGATATTGCTTTTAGTAAAAGACTCCGCTCGATCCAGATAAAGGACGCAAGTCTGAATGCGATCACGATTCTCCACACCTACGGACAGTCTGCATCGTTTTCTATAGAGGAGCAGGATCTTTCACGTATGGAGTCTATTTTCATGAAGCACTACGGGGACTGAGGAATTAAGTAAAATCTGTTTTGAAATCTCCACTCTCTTTTTTCTGAAAAAACTTTTTAGCATAATTCAAAACATATGGCCGGATAGGTATATTTTCCAGCTCGTCTAAACTATAAAACTCAACAGCTGAAGTCTCGAAGCTGGTTTTGGGTAAGCCACCAGTAATGTAAAGGACGAAGAGGATTGTCGTTGTAATAAGGTGATGAAATTAGGATGATGGATTGGTAGATAAAAAGGGGTCATGTTGACCGTATCCCCAAAAAGTGGTCCAAACGAAATTGGTTTATTCAGCTAGGATGATCACAATGGGGAGGATCGAGAATGAAAAGAAAACGGTATTCAGAGGAACAGATAATAGCGATATTGAAACAGTCAGAAGGCGGTGTCTCGACGGCGGATATATGTCGGCAACACGGCATCAATAAGAACACGCTGTACAATTGGCGGAAGAAGTTCGGGGGCATGGAGGTTGGAGAAGCAAAAAGGCTCAAATTACTCGAAGATGAGAATCGGCGATTGAAGAGACTGGTAGCCGATCAGGCCCTGGACATAGTCATGCTCAAGGATGTGGTTTCAAAAAAATGGTAAAGGCCGCGGATCGACGCCCAGCCGCGCGCCTTCTACAGGGCAAATATGACGTTAGTGAAAGACGAACGTGCCAAGTTCTTCAGCTGCATAGATCGTCTGCAAGGTATTCGCCGACGCCTCGCGATGACAGCGACATTCGAAATAAGCTGAAGAAATTGGCCGCAGAAAAGCCTCGCTATGGATGCCCTCGACTTCTGGAAATCATCAGGCGAGAGGGGACAATTGTAAATCACAAGAAACTTCATCGAATATATAAAGAAGAAGGTCTTCAGGTACGTAAAAAGACTCGTAGAAAGAAGTATCGCGGACTGAGGCAACCGTTGCCAACGTCTGAACATTCTAATCACAGGTGGTCAATCGACTTCGTTTCGGATCAGTTGGGCGACGGCAGAAGATTCCGGGTATTTAATGCCGTAGATGATCACACTCGATTCTGCATCGACAGCGAACCGGGGTTTTACATGACGGGTGACAAAGTCGTTAGAATCCTTGAAAAGGCTTCAATTAAATACGGTTATCCGAAAATAATAGTTTGTGACAATGGCCCAGAGTTCACCGGCCGTGCCTTTCAAACCTGGGCCGAAAAACATGGTATTCGAATTCACTTTATAGAGCCGGGAAAACCAACACAGAACGCATTCGTCGAAAGTTTCAACGGTAAGTTTCGTGACGAATGTCTCAACGAGAACTGGTTTCTAAGTCTGGATCATGCAAGGAAAGCAATCAGCCAATACGTGAAAGAATACAACGAATACCGACCGCATCGGTCGCTTGGAGGAAAGACACCTGTAGAATTCTACAAAAAGGAGGAGCAGCTCCCCATGGGGAGCTCGGGAGAATTGGCTTGTCAGGCAGTCTGAAAAAGACCAATACTAACTGGTCCACTCAAAGGGGGACGGTCAGTGCAGCCACCCGAAACCTCCGCAACATAGAACAGATAGCTGCCTGCTCCGGTCACAAAAGGTGTTGGGTCAAGCGGACCCACGCCAGCAAAATTTGTCAATGCAGGATCAAAAAACCAGTGAAGCGTTCCTCCGCTTACCGTTGTTAGATTCATGATAGGCAAAGTTGCATTTTCACAGGCAACAAAAGACAGACCCAAAGGTGGTGCTGGGGCGCTTGCCCCTACTGTTACAGTCTCTGTAACCTGACATCCCAGGACGTCAGTCACAGTCACTGTATGAACACCTGCGGCAACTCCGTTCTCAGTCGCGTTTGTTCCTCCAAAGGACCAGAAATAAGTAAATGGAGCAGCACCACCAGCGACTGAAGTAACTGAAACCGAACCGTTTTGTCCCTGAAAGCACGTTACGTCCGACGAGGATGTTGTGACGATAAAAGGAACGTCATCAAGAAACAGAACCCAGGCCGCTCCACTACTACTAGCAGAGTCGTCATCGCCAGGTTCTCCAACACCCAAATCTATTACACCGTCTCCGTTGAGATCACCCATATTTGTCAGACCAGTGGCAAAGCGATCATTGTTGCTCAGGCCACCTGTGAAATTGCCCTGAAGGTCACTAATTTTTCTGTGCGCTTTAACAGTTCCATCACTATTCAGGCATAGAATCCAGATGCCCCCTCTCAAAGAACCGCCATCACTTCCGTACGGTTCACCAACCGCAATGTCCAGGACTCCATCTCCATCKATATCTCCTATCGAAGTSATACTTCGTCCAAAGTTTKCGTTAACGTCTAAAGCCCCGGTGAAGTTACCATCAGCGCTACTAATTTTTTGTTGAGAACCGACAGTTCCATTTGTATTCATGAATAGAATCCAGATGGCACCGTGATTCGTTCCGCCGAGATCGTCATCTCTCGCGCCCACCGCAATATCGGGAATGTTGTCTCCGTTAACATCTCCAATTCCAGCCACTCCATAGCCGAAGAATCCGTCGCCTGCGAGAGTGCCTGCGAAGCCTCCGGATCCCTCCGTAATTTCCTGATGGGAGGATACAGTGCCATTCGTGTTCAGAAAGAGAACCCAAACCTTACCTTTTGCGGTACCGACGGTATCCGTATCCTGTATAGCACMCACTAGTAGTTCCTTACGTCCATCGCTGTTTAGGTCTGCAGAACCAAGTGACCACCCAAAATTATCGTAGGATTCGAATGTTCCGGTAAAGCCGCCTGAAATATCACTGATCTTCTGGGAAGACGAAACCGTACCATTTGTGTTAAGAAACAAAATCCAGACTTCTCCGTGCGCAGATCCTCCATCGTCACTAAAGATCGCTCCGACCGCGATATCTTCCACGTTATCACCGTTCAAATCGCCCAGAGCTGCAACACTCATTCCGAAAAGATCGCCATCGATATTTCCGGTAAAACCACCAGCCGTTGAGCTGATCTTTTGATGAGAAGAGACTGTTCCGTCAGAATTCATAAATAGAATCCATACAGCCCCGTTTTGAAATCCACCGTCGTCATCCCCGCGGGCACCGACAGCCATATCGGTAACGCCGTCGTTGTTCAGATCACCTATATTGGCCACGGAGGACCCGAGCAGATCATTCAAATCCAAATTGCCGATAAAACCACCAACGAGTCCATTGATCTTTTGAGACGATTCAACGACCACGGGGCAAC
>NVSZ01000016.1 GCA_002732845.1 Rhodospirillaceae bacterium | reverse complement strand
CCTTAACATGGTGGGCACGACTGGGATTGAACCAGTGACCCCCTCGATGTCAACGAGGTGCTCTCCCGCTGAGCTACGCGCCCTATTGGGTATCGTCAAAGTGTGACGGGTGCGATTTTTTAGTCTTTTCAGAGAGGCTTGGCAAGCCCTCAATCACGGAATTAACCAGTTTATCGTTGCAAGCTTCATCTTGGCGCGTTAACACCTTAGAGAATAAACACGTTTGGGGCTTTCATGAGCGCACGGTCAAAATCAGAAACTGCAACAATATCAGCTAGATCACATGAAAATGATGATGTTCCTTTTGACGTCTCGATGCCGGACCAGCAAACCACACCAGTGGTTTTTGCTTCCCCGCACAGTGGATGCGACTATCCGGCCTCTTTTGCGGCAGCCAGCCAACTCGATTCGGTCGCTTTGCGCCGCTCCGAAGATGCTTTTGTTGATCAATTATACGCGCGTGCTCCACAATATGGGGCGCCTTTTTTGCGCGCACATTTTCCACGCGCCTATGTCGACCCCAACCGAGAGCCATGGGAATTGGACCCCGGTATGTTTTCAGATGAATTGCCCGCTTGGGTGAATACGTCAAGCCCGCGTGTGCGGGCCGGGCTGGGTACGGTGGCAAAGGTGGTCACCGATGGTGCCGAGATTTATAAAGGCACGCTTAAATTTAAAGACGCCGAACAGCGGATCAAGGCTTGTTACAAACCCTACCATGCGGCGCTCAAAAAATTATTGGATGACACGTACACCCAATTTGGCTCGTACTTGTTGATCGATTGTCATTCCATGCCGTCCGTCGGGGGGCCCATGGACTTTGATTCGGGCAATAACCGCGTGGATATGGTGTTGGGCGATGTCCACGGCACCTCCTGCGCCCCCGAAATCACCGCATTCGTACAAACAACATTAGAAGATATGGGCTATAATGTTGTGCTGAATACGCCCTATGCCGGGGGCTTTACGACCCGCAATTATGGACAAGGCTCAGGCACCGGTCATGCTTTGCAGATCGAGGTAAACCGGGCGCTTTACATGGACGAACAACACATCACACGCACGGCTGGTTTTTCGACTTTGGCTAAAAATTTAAATACTCTGATGGACGCTTTGTGTACGCTGGATATGAAAATACTCAAAGGTAAGGCGATGAAAGCAGAGATTAAAATTCGCAATGCTCATGCTAGAGATGCTCCAGAAATTCAGAACATCTATGCCCATTATGTGCGCAACAGCGTTGCCAGCTTTGAAGAAGAAGCCCCAGACGTTGACGAAATCCTTGCCCGGCGCACGGCTATTTTAGACTTTGGAGCGCCTTATATCGTTGCCGAAATCGAAGGCAGAGTGTGCGGTTTTGCTTATGCCTCTAAATTTCGTCCCCGTTCGGCTTATCGTCATACGGTCGAAGATTCCATTTACGTTGACCCGTTGGTGATTGGTAAAGGCGTTGGCAAATGCCTGCTTACGGCGTTGATCGACCGCTGCACAGATTTGGGGTTTCGCCAAATGGTCGCGGTGATTGGTGGCACCGGAAACGAAGCCTCTGTCAATTTGCATCATCGTTTGGGCTTTGAACAAGAAGCCGTGCTTAAATCCGTCGGTTTTAAATTTGGCACGTGGGTCGATACCGTGATCATGCAACGGACTTTGGGCCAGGGCGACACGACACTCCCCAAATAAACCAACACCCAACATATGGGGCCAAGTTGGCATACGCATTGCAAGGTCTTGTGTATGAAAAAGATATTACATATACGCGCTTGGCCGCAAAACATTCGCCCAATTCTTGCCGGGTTGGCCGCTGGACTTTGTTTTATTTGGGTTCAAAGTGCCTTTGCAGCATCCCCTCAAGCTATTGAAAAGGAAGCCAAAACCTGCGAAAGAGCAATTAAAGCTCAAGAGCGCAGAGTGGGCATTCCCCAAGGCCTTTTGAACGCAATTTCCCATGCGGAATCGGGACGTTGGGCTTCTGAACACCGGGCAACAATTGCCTGGCCATGGACGGTTACGACTGGCGGTAAGGGGCATTTTTTGCCCAATCGAACCGATGCGGTGGCTTTTGTAAAATCTTTGCAAGCGGATGGCGTTAAAAATATCGACGTGGGTTGTTTGCAAATTAATTTAAAATATCACCCAGATGCGTTCGTCAGCATCCGCCATGCGTTTGATCCAAATGCCAATGCCGCCTATGCCGCCGATTTTTTACGTAAGCGTTTTCAAGTCTCGAAATCATGGATTAAAGCCGTTGGGGATTATCATTCAACCACGCCTAAACTGAATAAAGCGTATCGGAACAAGGTGGCCAAGATTTGGCAGGCAACGCCAAAACAATCCACAACCGTGGTGGCGCAAGCCAAAACACCCGTTGTTGCGTTTAATCCATCATTAACTCAGCGTTTTAATCAGTCCTTTTTGGCCCGCAAATCATCTGCAGGCATCCGCGGTCCGGGCCTTGCCATCGCCAACAGAATCAAAGCACAGCGCCCCGGAGCTTCAAGAGACCGTCTGAAAGGCCAAGCCCAAGCGTCCAGCTTTGCCCAAAACCGCCAAGCCCAACTTATGGCGTGGCGCCAAACCAATGGCACGATGCCTGTACGGTCCTTGATGCCGACCATTCCCAAATCCATAAATGTTCAATAGTGGAGCGATAAGCTCTTTCATGGTCGTTTAATCCTTTATTTGCTTCAAGTCCTTCCATTGTGTTGTGTAACGCGGTGATCTTTGATCTCGGCGCAGATGCCAGTTTTTGGGATTTTCGATAGGGCCTGAAAAGGCTCCAACCCGCACCAAATCACGTACACCATATTTTGCCCCGTTCAGAATATCCAAAGCACGCTGTAAACGCTTGGCCTTTTTTTGGGCCGAAACCGGAGCGGCGAACAAGGTGGTTTGGGCTTGAGATTCAGGTGCCAAACCTAACAACATTACCCCTGCTTTTTTATACTGGGTGCCCGGACAATAGGCTTTTTGCAAAGCTTGCAACGCCGCGCGCGTGATGTCGGAGGTAAGGTTGGACGGCGAGATTAAGGCCACCGTGGATGCCCCGTCCTGCCCTCTTCCATCTTCTTTAAAACGATCGGTCATGACAAAGGCATTGACCTCGGCCGCGACCAGCCCGCCTTTGCGCAGGCGTTCAGCCGCACGTGCAGAAAACGTGGCGATGGCATCTTTTAATTCACCGTAATCGGTAACGGGCTTTGAAAAACTGCGCGACGCCACGCACGATTTTTTGGAGGGGGGCTGGCTTTGTAAAACGAAACACGCCTGACCCAACAGTTCCGCATGTGTCCGCGCCCCGGTCACCCCCATTTTTCCACGAACCCATGGTTCGGAAAGCCCCACAAAATCAGCGGCAGAGGTGATGCCCATGGCTTGAAACCGTGTCGACCAACGCCGCCCAATCCCCCAAACGTCTCCCACCGGCGTGCGCCGCAAAGCGCTCTGGATGTCGGCGGGTTCTTTTAAGATCAACAGGCCTTGGTTACAGGTATCTTTTTTAGCCCGTTCAGAAGCGAGCTTTGCCAATGTTTTTGTCTTTGCCACACCAATGGAAACGGGAATTCCCGTCCACCGTTTGACTTGGGCTTGCAGTTTGCGAAGGTGTTGATGAAGCGTGTTTTCGTCAAAATCACCTAAATTCAAAAAAGCTTCATCAATGGAATAAACTTCCAAACTGGGGCTGAAATCAGCCAAAACCGCCATCACTCGCGCAGACATGTCGGCGTATAATTCATAATTGGAGGAAAACACAGTCGTGCCGTGGCGTTCCAACAAAGCCTTGGATTTAAAATAAGGCCCGGCCATCGGCACGTCCAAGGCTTTGACTTCGTTGGAGCGGGCGACGATGCACCCGTCATTATTGGACAACACCACAATGGGCTTGCCTTCTAAATCCGGGCGAAACACCCGCTCGCACGAAGCAAAGAAATTATTACAGTCGACCAGAGCATAAAGGGGCTCTTTTCGCTTGCCTTGATCCTCAGAGGCCATGGTCCAACCTGCGTACGGAACTGGTAACAACCCCCCAAATCGAAGACGGTTCCCCCCCACCGTTGAGGCGAATGGGGGGGAAGTCTGGATGTTCGGCAATCAGGCTCCATTGTCCGGCACGGCCTTTTAAACGCTTTACCGTCAGCTCACCTTCGACCACGGCAATCACCACATGCCCATTTCGGGGCTCAACCGAACGATCCACCACCAGTAAGTCGCCGGGGAAAATACCCGCCCCGCGCATGGATTCGCCTTCAACCCGGACAATAAACGTCGCCGCCGGATGACGGATCAGGTGTTCGTTTAAATCGAGGCTACCTTCCACATAGTCTTCGGCCGGGGATGGAAACCCCGCATGCACAGAACTCGACAACACGGGCAGGTTTTGACAGGTCTGGCAACGCACCGGATAAACATTAGGTGATCGGCTTAAGCCCTCATCAAGCGTTTCATCGGATGCCACCCCAGTTGTCGCTGTGGGCCTGTGAGGATTAGCCATCCCCAATACATCCACCTTCATATCATCACCTCACAATCAGAACAAAGCAAGAACATACAGCACGTCTCATATACAGGCAAGTCCTGAATGTTCTTGAAAAAAAACAGCAGAGAGAGGAAACTGCCCAAATGTATTTTTTATTCAGAGGTTCAGATGCTTAAAAATTTAGATATCCCCCAATTGATTGATGTTTATGTTTTGCCGTGGGGCATAAACTTGGTGATGGCGACCTTGGTGTTTGTCATTGGCCGCTTGATTTCTAAATTTGTTGTATCGATCACGCGCAAAATTATGGTGCGGGCGGGTATGGATGACATCCTCGTCAACTTTATTGCCTCGATCATCAGTGCGGTTTTGCAATTGGTGGTGATTATTGCGGCGCTGAATAAGCTTGGTGTGGATACCACATCGCTGATTGCTGTGTTGGGTGCTGCGGGCTTGGCTGTTGGTTTAGCGTTGAAAGATTCACTTTCAAATTTTGCCGCAGGCGTGATGCTGATCATCTTTCGCCCCATCAAAACCGGAGACTTTGTCGAGGCCGCCGGCATTTCAGGAACTGTTGAACACATCAACATTTTCAGTTCTGTTTTTCGCACAGGCGACAACAAAGAAATCATTGTGCCCAACGGCAATATTTACAGCGGCGTGATCACCAATTATTCCGCCCGCGATACCCGGCGCATCGACATGGTGATCGGCATTGGTTACGAAGACAATATCAAACAAGCCAAAGATATCATCTGTGAAATTCTCGACGCCGAAGACCGCCTCTTAAAAGACCCGGCCTATGCGGTCACATTAGCTGACTTAGCAGACTGCAGCGTCAACATAAACGTCCGCCCCTGGGTCAAAAGTGGAGATTACTGGGCCGTGCGTGCAGACTTTTTGGAATCCGTAAAAACCAAATTCGACAAAGCTGGCGTCAGCATCCCCTACCCTCAAATGGATGTTCGCGTAGTGAAGAGTTAGGGGCTGGGGTCCAGAAAGACTGACCTTGCCACAGGCCGCATGGGCTTCGACCGAAAGGAAAAAACGGGTTGCCTGGGCCGCCCCTGTAAACCAGCGTTTCCGGGAAACCTTCGATTTTATTTTTCTACACTTTATTTCACAAGACGCTATAAATAAGGTCCGCCCTAAAAATTGGACAAACGCTTTATTATGCAACGTTTTCGCATTCCCAACTTTTCATTTTCCCCCGTTCTGGCGTTATTGCCGGGCCTGATGCTGTTGGGAGCCTTTAACGTTGACGGGCCTATATCAACGTTTCAATTGCTGGTCAGTGCGTTAATGATTTTGGTGGGCGGCGTGTGGGCGGGCTTGAAATCCTCTAGAAGCCTGACGCAAACGACCCCTCACCCTCAACCCAAAACACAGGTCGATATTTCTCTGGCTTCGGCAATTTTGGATGCTTTGCCCGATCCCGTTTTGTTGTTGGACAAACGCCGCCACGTGGTGGCGTCTAACCGCGCCGCAAATGCTTTGTTGGGCGAAGGCGTTCATGGCCGGGATGTGTGTTTGACGTTGCGTCATCCCGATGCCCAAAACGCCGTAAAGACCGCTTTGGACGGCAAGCCTTCGAAAGACAATATTGAAATCATTTTCGATTCTCCGGTGCGCCGCGTGTATCAGTTGCAAGTCATGAACATTCCCAAAGAAGCCTCGAACACCGTGCGGGCCGTGGTGGCTTTGCATGACCTGACCACGTTAAAACACGTTGAAGACATGCGCGCCGATTTTGTGGCAAACGTCAGTCATGAACTGCGTTCGCCGTTGTCTTCTCTTACGGGCTTTATTGAAACCCTGCAAACCACCGCCAAAGATGATGCCAAGGCACGAGAACGATTCTTAAGCGTCATGGATGGCGAAACCAGCCGCATGGCGCGTTTAATCGAAGACCTTTTGTCATTGTCACGTATCGAAGTCAAAGAACACATTCGTCCAACTGCACGCGTTAATTTAAGCGATATCCTTGCCACCGTGGCCCAATCGGTTGAATTGCGCGCCGCCCAAAAAGGCATGAGCATCGACATTCATATGGACAATGATCTGCCCCCCATATCCGGCGACACGGATCAACTGCATCAGGTCCTGCAGAACTTAATCGATAATGCGGTGACCTATGGAGCGGAAAAAACGACAGTAAATGTATCGCTAAAAACCCTAAAGGTCTTTGCGGGAACAGACACACCCGGCGTAAAAATCAGTGTGGAAAATTTTGGCGAAGGTATCAGCGAAGAACATCTGGCGCGCCTAACCGAGCGCTTTTATCGCGTCGACAAGGGCCGCTCGCGCGCCATGGGCGGAACCGGGCTGGGATTAGCCATCGTTAAACACATCGTGAATCGCCACCGGGGACACCTGTTAATCGACAGTGAACTTGGAAAAGGCAGTGTTTTTTCTGTACACTTGCCCGCCATCTCATAAATGTCCCCTTACAAAGCATAGGCTTACGGAGCGTCATATAACCGTAACATATCTTTCATAAAAGGGACTCCGACAGAGCTTAAATATTTGCGCCGTGACATGCAGTCACACCGTATTTAAACCTGTAGGAGTTAAACTTAATGTTTACGAAAACCCTTGCGGCCGTTGCTCTGGCTAGCCTTGTTATGACCAACGCCGCCCAAGCCCGTGACCAAATCCGCATTGTTGGATCGTCAACCGTATTTCCTTTTTCCGCCGCTGTTGCTGAACAATTTGGCAAGACCAGCGATTTCAAAACTCCCGTTGTTGAGTCCACGGGCTCCGGCGGTGGATTGAAACTGTTTTGTGCGGGTATCGGTGATCAACATCCCGATATCACCAACGCTTCGCGTCGCATCAAAAGCAGCGAAGTCAAAAAATGTGCGTCCAATGGCATTGATGCCATCACCGAAGTTAAAATCGGTTATGACGGCATCGCCATCGCGAACTCGAAAAAAGCGCAAAAATTTGAACTGACATTGAAAGACCTGTTTTTAGCCTTGGCGAAAAACACACCAACTGGCGTTGATGGTCAAACCGAAGCCAATCCCAACAAAACTTGGRCTGACGTTCGCGCTGATCTTCCCAACGTRAAAATCGAAGTGCTTGGCCCCCCCCCAACATCTGGCACACGTGATGCCTTTGCTGAATTGGCGTTGCAAGGCGGTTGCAAGACTTTTCCTTGGATCAAGGCGTTAAAGAAAAAAGACAAAAAAGCTTTCAAAACCTTGTGCCACAGCGTTCGTGAAGACGGTGCTTACATCGAAGCCGGCGAAAACGATAACCTGATTGTGCAAAAACTGGATGCCAATCCAAATGCTTTGGGCATCTTTGGCTTCAGCTTCTTGGACCAAAATGCGGACAAAGTTCAAGGGTCTTCCATCAATGGCAAAGACGTCACATTCGAAAACATCGCTTCGGGTGACTACCCCGTTTCTCGTGCTTTGTACTTTTATGTCAAAACCGCGCACGTTGGCAAAGTTCCGGGCATCCAAGAATATGTGTCTGAATTCACCTCGAACAAAGCTTGGGGCGACGAAGGTTATTTGACCGACAAAGGCTTGATCCCTATGCCGAAAACCGAACGCGCTAAATTTAACAGTGATGCTAAATCACTCGCTAACTTAGCTCTCTAAGGAACCTGAAACGTGACAACTTCAACTTCAAATCGTTTGCGTGTTGGACGTTCGTCACGTCGGGCTCAAAAAAATAAGGAACTGGTGATCAAGGCGTTCTTGATCGCCAGTTCTCTTATTGCCGTATTAACAACGGTTGGCATTGTTGCCTCGCTGTTATTTGAATCCCTAAAATTCTTTAGTGAAATTCCCTTTACCGATTTTGTATTCGGCCTGCAATGGAGCCCCCAAACGGCTATTCGTGAAGACCAAGTTGGGGCTTCTGGTGCCTTTGGCATCGTYCCTCTTTTTACAGGCACGCTTTTAATCAGCGCCATTGCCATGATCGTCGCAACTCCAATCGGTTTGTTTTCCGCGATTTACCTTTCTGAATACGCTCACCTSCGCGTGCGCAACTGGGTCAAACCTATTATGGAGATCTTGGCGGGYATTCCCACCGTTGTGTACGGCTTTTTTGCGGCCTTGGTTGTCTCACCATGGTTACGGGGCGCGGGTGAATTTGCAGGTTTTGAAATCTCCTCTGAAAGTGCTTTGTCCGCCGGGTTGGTCATGGGCATTATGATTACGCCGCTGATTTCAAGCCTGTCCGACGACGCCATTAACGCGGTTCCCCAAGCCATGCGGGACGGGTCATTTGGGTTGGGGGCAACTCAATCTGAAACCATCCGCAATGTCATTCTTCCCGCCGCCCTGCCCGGTATTATGAGCGGCCTTTTGTTGGCGGCTTCGCGCGCCATTGGCGAAACCATGATTGTGGTGATGGCGGCCGGACTTGCCGCAAAGCTGACCGCGAACCCGTTTGAAGCCGTGACCACCATTACCGTGCAAATTCTCACCCTGCTGACGGGTGATCAGGAATTTGACAGTGCCAAAACGCTGGCCGCCTTTGCGCTGGCCCTGATGCTGTTTGTCACCACTTTGATCTTAAACGTCTTTGCCCTACACATTGTGAAAAAATATCGTGAACAATATGAATAATTCAGATCGCATCAAAGCCGGGCTTGCCAAACGGTATCGTGCCGAAAAACGCTATCGCGTGTATGGCGTGCTGGCGATCGTCGCCGCCATCAGTTTTTTAGTGGTGATGCTTTCAGCCATCGGAATTCGCGGTGTTGGAGCCTTTCAACAATCCTATATGGCTTTATCTATCACGTTCGATTCTGCATACATCAATGACAAAGACTGGCAGGGCATGGTTAAGTCTTCCTTGCGAGAAATCTTTCCAGACGTCAGCGGACGCCGCGATAAAAAGAAACTTTATAAACTGGCGAGTTCCGGCGCAGGTTTTGATCTGCGCGAAATTCTAAAAGACAATCCCAGCTGGATCGACCAAACCCACACCGTGTGGGTCACCGCGTCCGACGACGTGGACATGTTGATCAAAGGCAGCATCGACCGCACCGTGGTTGAAGAAGACCGCCGGGTGAGTGATCAAGAACTGGTGTGGATTGATCACTTGGTTTCTCTCAACAGTTTAGAGCTTAAATTCAATACCACGTTTTTCACCAAAGGCGATTCTCGCGAGCCTGAATTGGCGGGCATCTTAGGCGCCATAATGGGCTCGTTCTTTAGCTTGACGGTCTGTTTTGCCTTGTCGTTTCCTTTGGGCATTATGGCGGCTATATATCTGGAAGAATTCGCGCCCAAAAACAAATGGACAGATATGGTTGAAATCAACATCAACAATCTGGCCGCCGTTCCGTCTATCGTGTTTGGTTTGTTGGGCATGGCGGTGTTTTTAAACATGTTCATGATGCCCCGCTCTGCCCCCTTGGTGGGCGGCATGGTCTTGGCGTTGATGACGTACCAACCATTATCATTTCGGCCCGCGCCGCCTTGCGCGCGGTTCCCCCGTCCATTCGCCAAGCCGCTTACGGCATTGGTGCCAGTCCGGTTCAGGCGGTTCAGCACCATGTATTGCCCTTAGCCATGCCCGGCATGCTGACAGGAACAATCATTGGCATGGCACAGGCGCTGGGCGAAACCGCCCCCTTGCTGATGATTGGCATGGTCGCTTTTATCGTTGATGTGCCGACCAGCATTACCGATTCCGCCACCGCTTTGCCCGTCCAAATTTTTCTTTGGGCCGATGCTCCTGAACGGGCGTTTTCAGAACGCACCGCGGCGGCGATCATCGTGCTTTTGGTTTTTCTCGTTGTGATGAACTTAGGCGCTGCGATCATGCGCAAAAAGTTCGAACGCCGTTGGTAGGATATATAACAGCTATGCCCCCCCTTACACACAAGGTTCGCGCCCAAAACGTAAATGTTTTTTACGGACAAAAAAAGGCGCTGAACAACATCAATTTGGATATTCCCGCGTGCCAGGTGACCGCTTTGATCGGCCCATCGGGTTGTGGAAAGTCAACGTTTCTGCGGTGTTTAAATCGTATGAACGATGTGGTTGACGGTTGCCGGGTTGAAGGCAACATTACATTAGATGGCGAAGACATTTATGCCCGCGGGGTTGATGTTGTTCACCTGCGCGCACGGGTCGGCATCGTTTTTCAAAAGCCCAACCCTTTTCCAAAATCGATTTTTGATAACGTCGCTTATGGGCCAAAAATTCATGGACTGGTGAACAATCGTTCTGAAATGGAAGAGTTGGTGACCACCAGTTTAGAAAAGGCAGGTCTGTGGACCGAAGTCCGCGATCGTTTGGACGCGCCCGGCACCAGCCTGTCGGGTGGGCAACAACAACGCCTGTGCATTGCGCGCGCCATCGCCGTGCAACCCGAAGTCATTTTAATGGACGAGCCCTGTTCGGCGCTTGACCCCATTGCCACCGCGCGCATCGAAGAACTGATTGATGAATTGAAGGAAAACTTCACCATCATTATGGTCACGCACTCGATGCAACAAGCCGCGCGGGTTTCACAAAAGACCGCTTTTTTTCACATGGGTGAGCTGGTCGAACAAGGCGACACCCAAGACATTTTCACCCGGCCCCAAGATGAACGCACCCAAGCGTACATCACCGGCCGCATAGGTTAGGAGGGACTTAACCGATGGATAACGACCATATCGTAAAATCATTTGACGACGATTTAAGCCGTCTCGATACGATCATCGCGGAAATGGGGGGATTGGTAGAACGTCAACTTTCAGACGTTATGACGGCCCTGATCAAACGCGATGTCGAACTGGCACAAAAAGTCATCGACGATGACAAACGCGTTGACCAGCTGGAAACCGAACTGGACCAGCATACCATCACCGTTTTGGCTCTGCGCCAACCGATGGCCGATGATCTGCGCGCCGTGATCGCGGTGTTGAAGATGTCGGCTAATTTGGAACGCATCGGCGACTATGCCAAAAACATTGCCAAGCGGGTGCTGATTCTTTCCAATATGGAGCCCGTGGGGGACACCGTGCAGAGTATTGTGCGCATGACCGCTTTGGTTCAGGAAATGATCAAAAATGCCTTGGATGCCTATGGCACATTAGATATTCAAAAAGCCGATAACGTCAGGCTCCGCGACGAAGAAGTTGATCGCATTCACACCAGTTTATTTCGCGAATTGTTGACCTATATGATGGAAGACCCCCACCATATTACGGCCTGTACTCACCTTTTGTTTATTTCAAAAAATGTTGAACGCATCGGAGATCACGTGACTTCTATTGCAGAATACGTACACTTCCTTGTGGCCGGGGAATTGCCGACCCAAGAACGTCCAAAATGCGATTTGTCCAGCCAGACGACACTTGAAGAGGACTAAGTTATGCATACAATATTGATTGTTGAAGACGAACCCGCTCAGGCGGAAATGCTGTCTTACAATCTGGAGTCTGCGGGCTTTCGCATCCTGCTCGCGAACAATGGCGAAGAAGGCTTGATGATGGCCAGCGAAAACATTCCCGATGCAATTGTTTTAGATTGGATGTTGCCGGGACTAAGCGGCATCGAAGTGTGCCGCCAACTGCGCAATATCACCACCACCCGCGACATTCCTATTTTGATGCTGACGGCACGTGGCGAAGAAGAAGACCGGGTGCGCGGCATCGAAACCGGGGCAGATGATTATGTGGTTAAGCCCTATAGTCCCCGTGAAGTGGTTGCTCGGGTCAAAGGATTATTGCGCCGCGCCAACCCGTCCATGAGCCACGAGACCCTTGAATACGCCGACATTTCCATGGATTTGGCCCAGCACAAGGTTAGCCGGGCGGGCAAGGGTATCCACCTTGGGCCGATCGAATACAAATTGCTGAAAACATTCATAAGCAAACCCGGCCGGGTCTTTTCCCGTGACCGTTTGTTGGATTTGGTGTGGGGGCGTGAAGTGTATGTCGAAGACCGCACCGTGGACGTCCACATCCGCCGCTTGCGCAAGGCCCTAAACGATGGCGGCGCCAAAGACTTGATCCGCACAGTGCGTGGCGAAGGCTACGCTATTGATGCTGACAAGTGATGTTGACAAGTCGCGTCCAGTTCAGAATAATCCCTTATGGATATTTCAAGAAAATGGGTCGCCAAGGCGGTCTGTAAAATCAACGCTGATTTTAATCGATCATCAGACACCCACCTGTTTCGCTTGGACATTCCGGGTCTTCCCGGCATTCCGCTGTATTTAAAAGATGAATCTATTCATCCGACGGGAAGCCTGAAACACCGCCTCGCCCGGTCTTTGTTTTTGTATGCGATTTGCAATGGCTGGATTGGTCCCAAGACCACCATTATCGAAGCTTCATCCGGCAGCACCGCAGTATCGGAAGCCTATTTTGCCCGCTTGCTGGAATTGCCGTTCATTGCCGTAATCCCCAAACACACGTCCCATAAAAAAATTGTGCAGATTAAATTTTATGGTGGCGAAGTTCATTTGGTTGATGACCCGGCGGCTTTGCATGATGAATCGGTCAAGCTGGCCCAAAAAACCGGCGGCCATTTTATGGACCAGTTCACCTATGCCGAACGGGTCACCGATTGGCGCGGCAGCAACAATATTGCCGATGCGATTTTTGACCAAATGGAATGCGAAGAACATCCAATCCCCACATGGATCGTGTGCGGAGCCGGAACCGGCGGCACATCGGCCACCATCGGACGGTTTACCCGGTACCGGGGCTATGATACCCGGCTGTGCGTTGTGGACCCCGAAAATTCAGTTTTTTATGATTATTTCCAAAGCCATGATAAAAGCGTGACCAGCTCGATCGGATCGCAAGTCGAAGGCATTGGCCGACCTCAGGTGGAACCTTCCTTTATTGCCAATGTGGTCGATGAAATGATCCGCATTCCCGATGCGGGATCGTACGCCGCCCTTCGCTATTTGGAAAAAGTTTTTGGCCGCAAATTTGGCGGGTCCACCGGAACCAATTTGTACGGCGCCGCACAAATTATGGCCCGCATGAAACGCGCCGGAAAAACCGGCTCCGTGGTGACCTTGATTTGTGATCCGGGTGACCGTTATTTAGACACCTATTATGATGACAGCTGGTTAGCTAAGAATGGCTATGACATTGGGCCGTACCAAAAACAATTGGACCATTTCCACACCACCGGAGAATGGCTAGATGAACAAGTCTGCTTTTAAATTGGAGAATACGATGAAGTATCCCACCCTTGCTTATGTTTTGGCTGTTATCTGCGGTTTTATCCTATCCACCCACCCCGTATTCGCACAAACTCTGGCACAAGATATAGCGACCATTACCGTCACGGGGGTTGGAAAAAGTTCCACCGAACCTAATATGGCGGAACTTGAGGTTTCGGTGACCATCCACGATACCCAAGCCACCACGGCCATGAACCAGGCCTCGACAATTGGCAAAAGTCTTTTACACGTTGCGCAAAAAAACAAAATATCCAAGTGGGATATGCAGACCGGAAATATCGCGCTTTCCCCCACCTATACCCGTCCAAAGGACAATACACCGCCCAAAATTAATGGCTATCAAGCCTCGATCACAAAGCATTTCAAAATTCGCAAATTGGCTATTCTTGGTAGCTTTATCGACGATTTAATCAAAGCCGGGGCAACCCGGTTTAGCGGCATACGTTTTTCTCATTCTGATCAAAAAAGCTTGTTAAAACAAGCCCGTATCAATGCCATGAAAAATGCAAAATCCACCGCAAACCTCTTGGCATTGCAATCGGGTGCTAAGCGTGGGCCAGTCATAAGAATCATCGAAACCGCAGTGCCCAGCCCTCAACCGCGTCGCATGATGGCTTTGGCTGCGGGCGGCGGCGTTCCTGTCGTACCCGGTAAAATTTCAGTTACGGCAACCGTGAACGTGACCTACGCTCTTTTGACGGGGGTTTTTCGGGTTAAGTGATCTCATCAATGTGTTCGTCGGTTAAGTTGCCCGGCACCACGGTGATCGGCACCTGAAGCTCGTCTGCGGCTTTTTCAATCAGGTACGTGACCAAAGGTCCCGGACCTTCATCGCCCGACGCGGCGGCCAAAACCAATAATGAAATTGCAGATTCTTCTTTGATTAAGCTGATCAGTTCTGCGGCCTGATTGCCTTGGCGGACAAACAGCAATGGCATCCGGTCCGTAATTTTCATGACTTCTTCGGCAGCCGCATTTAACAAGATTTCGGCTTCTTCACGGGCTTCTTCTTGCATCAATTCACCCACACCGATCCAATGCTGGAATTCGGCAGGTTCAATGACATAAGCCAAGGCCACGCGGCCACCAACGTGTTTGGCGCGCTGGCTTGAAAAGCGCAAAGCGCGGCTAAGCTCAGGGCTTTCGTCAACAACACACAAAAAAACGAATTCTTTGTCCACTTTTGTTTGTGGTTCTCGCGTTGTACCCGTATCTGTCTCTTCGAAGGAACTTTCCGTCATTTACTAAGCCCTTTTCTTAAAGATTGCGTTTGCCGTCCATCCGGATATGACTGCGATGATGACGGCTAAAATACCATAAATCAAGGCTTGTTCGTGGGCAAAGTTATAAATTCGGGCTTCGATACCAACCTTATGCACTTGAATATGCGAGGTTTTTTTAGACCTGATCACACCATCGGCAACAAGATAAGTATTTACGGTATATTCGCCTACGGATACATTTGCCGGAAACCACAAATCGGTCCGAAACAGCTGCTTGCCAATCAATTCAATGACGCGGGCCTCGTTTGTATATAGATCTTTTTTGACCATAATGCGCACCAAACCATCGGTGAATTCTTGAATGGTTTGTTGGGAAGCGCCGTCAGGTTTTTCTTTGATCAGCAAATCTAAATGATCGGTACCAATGCGTTCAGACTCCATAACCGCCGCTGGCAAAATTTCATAAATCGGGCGTGAAGAGGCCAAGGCATAAAATGCCGGAGCATTACCAAAAACAACTTCATCGGTACTGACCCAAACCCCGGCGATTTTTTCGCGCAAGCGCACCGATTGATTTTGCTGTGGCCCACGGACTACAACAACCACGTCCCCTGCCGTATCCTTGGCCCCAAACAACAACAGTTCGGCACCCTTAAATGATACGTTCAGGCGCACATCGGGTTTAGACAGATCAACATCTAAAACCATCGCCAAGGCTGGGGTTACAGCCGAGACGGACATAAGACTGAACAGGGTCAGGCTTAACAGACACAAACGCCACAACATGATTAATGCCCTCCCGCATTGCCGAGGACATAAATGTCATCGGGCGTTAACGTCAGATCAAGGGCAATTTTCACACACACGCCCAGCACCATAATCGCCAGCAAGATGCGAAGCTCTTCGCCTTTAAGTTTGGCTCCGGCCTTGGCCCCAAACTGAGCGCCAATAACCGCCCCAACCAGCAATAACACCGCCAACACCACATCAACAGAAAAGTTATTCACCGATTGCAACACCGTGACGTTGGCGGTGACAAAGATAATCTGAAACAAAGACGTGCCAACCACCACGGCGGTCGGCATGCCCAATAAATAAATCATTGCCGGAACCATAACAAAACCACCGCCGACACCCATGATCGCCGACAACACACCAACCAACAGGCCGATCCCGATGGGCAACAGGGCCGACACATAAAGTTTGGATCGGCGAAAGCGCATTTTAAAGGGAAGGGCATGCAAGAAATTATGATGTTTGCGTTTGGGCCGACTGGTTTTGGATCTGAGCATCGCACGCAGGCTTTCGATCAGCATCAAACCACCAATAATGCCCAAAAACACCACATACGACAGCTGAATGACCAGGTCAATCTGACCGAGAGTCTTTAAATAGGTGAACAGCCACACACCCAAGGTCGAGCCAATCACACCACCGATCAGCAACATCAACCCCATTTTGAAATCAACGTTGCCGCGTTTCCAATGGGCCAAAACACCTGATATTGAAGACGCCACAATTTGATTGGCTTCGGTGGCCACGGCCACGGCGGGGGGAATGCCAATAAAGATCAACAGCGGCGTCATCAAAAAACCACCACCCACGCCAAACAACCCAGACAAGAACCCAACACCACCGCCCATACCCAGAATCAAGAAAATATTGACCGAGATTTCAGCGATGGGGAGATAAATCTGCATCGTTTTGCCTATAGCTTATTTACAAATTAATAGTGGTTATTCCAAAATACTTTTGTTCGCCCGAAAACACAACTTTCCTATACATTGTATTAAGGTAGCCATGTTTCAAGATCGGCGACAACTTGTTCGCCTGTATCCATATCTTTGACTTCATGCTTGGGTTGTTCTGAGTTTTGTGGGAACCACACAAACGGAATGCCCTTGCGGGACGCATATTTCATTTGTGCCTTTAAGGACTTTTCTTCGTGATACATTTCGACCTTAAAACCACGATCACGAAGGGCGCGAGACGTTTCGGCAACTTCACTGCGCGCCGTTCCTGGCAAGCATGCGACCATGATGTGGGTCGGACATTTTGCGCCAGTTTCGATACGGCCCTCTTTGACCAGCTTTGAAAAAATCCGCGAAAAGCCGATGGAAATACCCACGCCCGGCAATTTTTTGTTGGAATATGATCCCACCAGATTGTCGTAACGTCCGCCCGCACAGATGGTTGGGAAGTCGGGGTAATCGACCAATTTTCCTTCGTAAACGGTGCCGGTATAATAATCAAAACCACGCGCAATCGACAGATCCGCCATGACGCTGCCTTTTTCGAGGTGTTCAAGTTCCAACATCACAAACACCAGCTCTTCCAAGCCCGCTTCCAACAAATCGTTGTCTATGCCAAAGGCCCGGACTTGGTCGGCAAAGGTAATGTCATGGCTTTTGATATTGGCCAAATCAACACATTTTTGAGCGATCTCAGCGTCCAGCCCTAAATCTTCGGTCAGGATTTTCAACACGCCTTCTGAACCAATTTTATCCATTTTGTCGGCGATGCGAATAGCACCGACCACATCTTCGATGCCTAGGCCTTCGTAAAAACCTTGCAGGATTTTACGGTTGTTGATGTGCATGCACACCGGGCCAACATCTAAACGATGAAGCATTTCCAAAGTTATCGCGGGGATTTCCGCATCAAAGTGCATGGACACTTCGTCCATATCGATCACATCGATGTCRCATTGCATARATTCACGCAAACGGCCATCTTGAGGACGTTCGCCGCGCCAGCACCGTTGCATTTGATAGCGTTTGAACGGGAACACCAAATCACCAGCATGTTGCGCCACATAACGCGCCAACGGCACGGTCAGGTCATAATGCAAAGCTAGGCGGGCTGTATCTTCTTCGCCGGGTTCAGCGGCCAACCTGCGCAGGCTGTAAATTTCTTTGTCGGCATCGCCACCCTTGGCGACCAAGACTTCGACTTCTTCGACGCTGGGTGTTTCAATGGAACAAAAGCCATAGCTTTCGAACGCATCRCGRATTTCATCCATCCAGCGGAGCTCGACCAAGCGGACTTCGGGGAGCCATTCCAAGAACCCTGAGATTGGGCGAGGTTTGAAAATTTTAGGTTTGTTTTTTTTGCTCATGACAAGGGTCCGCCGTTTCAAGTTACGTTGCGGCTAGTTGTAATCCCTAACCCAAACGAATCAAGCGTTAATCATAAAACGACAGGTTTATGTTCTTTAATCTCGGCTTCGCTGAGACCTTGAATTTCGTGCGGGAAGACCAGCCATTTATCTGTTTCATGGATGTAATAGTCTGGCACAAAATCAACTTTACGCAAGGTCGGTTTGTAATACACCGTTGCCACCTTGATCACCGACGGTGTATTGGCCCGCGATAGATCACGGATGGTGTCAATCACCGCGCCAACACTGCGCCCGGAATCAAAGGTATCGTCAACAATCAACAAGCTGTCATCGGCGTTGGCATTTTCAATAATGTAATGCAAACCATGTACGCGGACTTCTTTGTTTTGCTGCCCGATACCTGTGTACGATGATGTGCGGATTGAAATATGATCCGTATCGACCCCCTTGGAAGCCAGCAGCTCTTGCACCGCAATGCCGATGGGGGCTCCACCGCGCCAAATGCCGACGATGTAATCGGGCTTAAAGCCATCGGCAAGGATTTGATGCCCCAAACGAAAGGAATCGTCTAACAATTGGTTGGCGGTGATAAAGACTTTTTCCATATCAATCACCCAAAGCCGTAATGCAGCACGCCCAAGATCGCCACCAAGAATACGGCGGGGCTGGTCTCACGCATGCGACCACTGGCGACTTTAACAACGGCATAGGTGATAAACCCAATGGCGATACCGTTGGCGATGGAAAAGGTCAACGGCATCAAAATCGCCGACAAAACAGCTGGCGAATATTCCGTCACATCATCCCAATCGATGTCCAACATATTGCGCATAAAATGGGTTGCGACAAACACCAACGCCGCACCCGTGGCATAGGCCGGAATGCTTTGCGCTAAGGGCGCCAAAACCAAGCACAACAAAAACAAAAACGCGACCACAACAGCCGTCAGGCCCGTGCGTCCGCCTTCTTTAATGCCCGCAGCACTTTCGATGTACGACGTGGTATTGGATGTTCCGAACAACGCGCCGACGATGGTGGCGATGGAATCACTGACCACCGCGCGGCCAATGTTTTCAATCTTGCCTTGGTCGTCAATTTTATTGGCGATGTTGGCAACACTGGTCAGGGTTCCGGCGGTATCAAAGAAATCAACAAACAAAAATGCAAACACGACACCKATCATRGTCGCGGTCAGAGCCCCTTGGATATCCAGTTTYAAAAGGGTGGGYTCCAAGCTGGGAACCGATCCAACCACGCCCGCAAATTCAGATGTGCCCGTAACCCAACCAACAATACTGACAACGATCACGCCAATGACAATGCCGCCCGGAACGCGCAAACGATCCAAAACAACCATGATGCAAAAACCCGCCAAAAACAACATCACCGGAAGACTGGTAAAATCACCAAGGCCCACCAATGTGGCCGGATGATCCACCACAACACCGGCATTTTTCAGACCGATGATGGCCAAAAACATGCCGATGCCGGCACCAATGCCCAACTTTAGGGATTTAGGGATGGAATTAATCACCCATTCACGAAGACCTGTAAGGCTCAGCACCAAAAACAGCACACCACTGACAAACACAGCGCCCAAGGCCACTTCCCAAGGCTGTTTCATGCCCAATACGATGCCAAACGTGAAAAACGCGTTCAGCCCCATGCCCGGTGCCAAGGCCACCGGCCAATTGGCCCAAAAGCCCATAATCGCACTGCCGACCACGGCGGCGACGATGGTGGCGACAAAAACCGCCCCAAAATCCAGCCCAGCTGACGATAAAATAGCCGGGTTAACGACAATGATGTAGGCCATGGTTAAGAACGTGGCGAGCCCCGCCAGAAGTTCAGTGCGGATTGAACTGCCTTTTTCGGTAATGCCAAAATATTGATCAAGCCATTTCATAATGCGTTTCCTTTAAAAAGAATCGGGGAGGAATTAATGAATTGGCAAAATTACGCCCTTAAATCTATCTGACGTCAATGTAAAATCTGCTCGGTTTAGGTTTACAGATCGCCCCGACAACCCTAAAGTTTTGTCCAGAATTTAAGAAACCCTCTAACGCCTTGAATGAGTACAAAAAATGGGCCGAAAAGCCACGACAATTCCGATGACGCACGTCCTAGAACTCGCACCCTTCAACTGGAGAGATTTACAGCAAGGCTTGGAACTGTGCAAAATCATTCAATCCAATGCATTTGATGTGATCGTCACCATTTCCACCGTTGGCCGAGATGACACATACACAATCTTATTGCTATCAGGCAAGCCGGTTAGCCTTCAGGATATGAGCCTTCCCATCAAGCAAATTCCTTCGACCCAAGACCTTGACGATTTGCACCGCCTAGCTTTGTCTGAAACGTTGCAAGGGTTAACCAAAACCATTGCCAGAACGGGTTTAAGCATTCTCATCGACTACCCAAACATTCCCGCTTTTGATGCTTCTTATGTTGATGAACAATGTGCTGAAGGCTTTGATCCCAATACGCCAATCGTTCCCAACATCGACGAAACGGTTCAATTGATGTCCAACATTCAAAAAATGGGCGGTGATCCAAATGAAGCGGCCGTGATTATTGGTTTTCCAAGCCATCCCTTCAATCCACTTCCCTGAAAAAAGCGACTGCGTTATGGTGACATATGTCCCCAAAAGAGATGGAAATAAAATGACCCTAAAAGCCACCGTTATCCCGGTCACGCCCCTGCAACAAAACTGCACCCTGTTGTGTAGACTTACAAAATAAAGTCATCTCCACACGAAAGCGACAAACCTTGATTACCCCCAATGATTGCTTACACTACGACTTTAACCCAGTGACATAAAATACGTGAGCAGGGATAAAGGGATAAAAATGATTAATAAAACGGTAAAGAGTGGTGCGCTTCTATATCCTATCATCTTGCTTTTGACTGGTTGCGTAACACCAGCAGGACAGATGAAAGAAAATGACTTTTATCAGAAATCAATTTTGATTGAACAGACTGTTCCAGATGCCGTTTTATCACTTCGTAAAGGACTGAGATATTGTGGTGTTGAAAGCGGTGGTGCAATGGGGTTTGGCTATACCCATCATGGAGTAGCAGATTGTTTCCTCGAGCCGACAAACGATAAGGCTGTTTGTGATATGTATATGGGAACTGGCTATAAAGGCAGAACGGACATTGTGTTAGGACGTATAGATTTTTACAGCAACATAAATAACACTTCTACCGTTGAGTTAAGGGTGAAAAAATCAATGCGCTACAAAGAGGAAGTTATCAAATCTTGGGAAGGCTTTATAAATGGTGAAACAAAAAATGTTTGCCCCAAAACCTGATATGCGCTTGAGCCATTTATGGATACATTAGATATTTTATTGAGAGAACAATATGCTGAAACGACTCCTCATTTTATCACTATTTTTTACAGCGTATTCAACTTCTGCTGTGGCAGGGGAGTATTTGTTTTGCCTAATGTTTAATAGAGTTGCATCAGCCGGAAAGTTAACCAGTTATTCTGACAAACAGATTAAAAACAGTTTGTGCATGACTACAAAAGAGATTTTATCTGGCATTGTAACAGACGGCTCTTATAAACAGGCAATCTGTGGACAGGCAGGGAAATATGCAATGGTTGAGTTTAAGAAACGATTCCCCAATCTTTCACCAAGAACTGTAGCAGGGAAATGTTGAACTTTCCCTTGCACATCCTACCATCCCAACTGTTTCAAGAGAGCAAGCCTGACACATCACATTGTGTATGCAATTAATTCGCAGACCTGCCAAAATAAATGGAAATAAAATGACCCTAAAAGCCACAGTTATTCCCGTGACTCCACTTTCGCAAAACTGCACGATTTTTTGGTGTGATGAGACCAATAAAGGGGTTGTTGTTGATCCTGGGGGGGATGTTCCGTTGATTCTTGAGGCGATTGAGAAAATTGGCGTGGATATCGAGAAGATTTTACTGACCCATGGGCATTTTGATCATGTGGGTGGGGCTATGGATTTGGCTGAAAATCTGAGCGTTCCCATCATCGGCCCGCACAAGGATGATGAATTTATCACCACCCAAGTCGAGGCCGCGCAAAAGATGTATGACCTGTCGGGCGGCAAAGATGTTGCGGGCAACACTTGGCTGGATGAGGGCGATCAAATTCAATTTGGCAACGTCACGCTCGACATTGTCCACACCCCCGGCCATACGCCCGGCCATATCGTTTTTTACAATCAAGAAGCCAATGTTGCGCAAGTTGGCGACGTGTTGTTTAAAGGCGGCATTGGGCGTACCGATTTTCCGCGTGGGGATTTGCCAACCTTGGAAAACTCCATCACCCAGAAACTTTGGCCTTTGGGCAATGACATCACCTTTATTCCCGGTCATGGTCCAACGTCAACATTCGGAGCAGAACGCGCCACCAACCCCTTTGTTGGGGATGCCGTACTTAAATCATAAGGACAAAAATGTCGTTTAGCCGTATCCCCGCCAATGCAGGTCGCATTCGCCAAATCCATTTGGGTTTGGCAGCGTGTCTGATTTTGGTTGGGTTTTGGTTGCGGATGCAGGGTGCCGCCAGTGAGCTTTGGTTAGATGAAATCTGGTCTTTGAACATTGCGTTGGGTTTGGACAACTGGCACGAAGCCTTTTGGAAACAACCCAAAGACAACAATCATCCCTTAAATACGTGGTGGTTGCACATGATGGGGGCCGGACGAGAGCCTTGGGTTTATCATTTTTTATCCGTCATCTTAAGCACCGCCAGCATCATCGTCACCGCCTGGTTAGCCGCACGCGGGACCGCTCAATACGCCGCCATGCGCATGCTCAGCGCCGTAACATTGGTCGCAATCCTTTATCCGTTTGTCAATTTTGGGTCAGAAGCCCGCGGTTATGGGCCGATGATGTTGTTTGCTTTGCTGGCCTATGCAGCCGTCGAAAAGCCCGACACGCGGGCGAACGAAGCTCGGTGGGGATACAGCTTGGCCGGCATTTTAGGCCTGTTGTCGCATTTGAGTATTTTACCCATCCTGTTTGCTTTGTCCTTATATTTTGGCCTTCGTCAACTCGGCCAAGGTCGGGGCTTAATCCATGCGCTGAACGCCACGGTGCGCCTGAACGCTCCATTTGTATGCGGTGCCTTAATCTTTGTCGCGGGGCTTTATTATGGTGTTCAGTACCAAGGCAGCACCTTGCAATACGGCGGCACCACCGTTCAATGTCTGGACCAGAACTGCTTTGTCATCGCGCTGGATGAAATGACCCGGTTTATGGTCGGAGGATTTGGCGACAACCGCTTTGGTTTGCACAGTGGGTTTTATCTGATTTCCATAGGCGGTGGATTGGCGTGGTTGATGGCCGTGGGCAATCGCCGCGCCCTGCCCTTAGGCCTCATTTTGTTGGGCGTGCCGGCGTTGTTTTATGCCTTTAACCAACCTCAATTTCCCCACGGACGATATTTCTTTCCGGTGTTTGTTTTTGTTCCGTTGTTGATGATCGAAATCTTTGGCGAACTGTTTAAGCGCGGACGCGTGGCTTGTTTTCTGGCCGTTGTATCTTTCCTGATTTTGATTGGGGTCAACGGTTGGGCGATAAAACAATTTCTGGATTCAGGGCGCGGTCAATACAAAGCGGCCTTAAACTATATTGTTCAAAAATCAAACCAAGGCCCCCTCAACATTGGCACAGAAATGATGTACCAGCTGAAAACCGTGATGGACTTTAACCAAAAACGTTATGCCCCAGATCGCCAAATCAACATCATCAAATTTAAAAACATCAGCCAAATTAAACCCGAATGGTTGATCAGCGTGACCATTGCCCAAAAAGATCTACGGCCTCAGGCATGTGTTGGTGATTTGTTGTACAGCTTGGAAAAAGCTTATGCGCATTGGGGTATGGCGGGAACAACGTGGGGGCTGTATCGATTAAGCGATAACCCTGTGCCAGACGGATGCCTATGGCTTACGCCCCTTCCCGGTCATCTGGTAATTTCAAAGACAACAGCCAAGCCATCATCAAAAACACCGCCGATACAGTCAAACACGCCAGCAATCCGCCAAATTGATAGCTGAGCCCCGACAACACCGTCCCGGCCAAGCGCCCGCCCGCGTTGGCCATATAATAAAAACCAACGTTCAGGGCCACGTCTTCAGCTTGGCTGTACGCCAAAATTAAATACGAATGCACGGCGGAATTTATGGCGAAGACAAAGCCAAAGACCAACAACCCCACCACCACCATCAGCCCCGGTTGCACCCCATAAATTACGGCCCCACCAATCAAGGCCGTGACCACAACCAAAGCCAAAATCCACAGGCGGCTGCTTTGCCCATCAGGATTTTTAGCAATCTTAGGCGCGACCGCTTGAACAAAACCATAGCCCATCACCCACGCCGCCATATAACTGCCGATTTGGGTATGCGACCAATTCAGACTGGAGGCTAAAAACAACGGCAAGCCCACCACAAACCAAATGTCACGTGCGCCAAACAGGAAAAAACGGGCGGCGGACAGGCGGTTAATGTCGGGACTTTTGGACAAAATATGCGTGAACTTAACTTTGGCTTTGCTTTGGCCCATGCCGTTGGGAAGACTTAAAACCGATACACAAAGCACTACAGCCAAGCCCGTCGCCATGATCATCAGGGCACCTTGAAAACCAAATTGAGTTAACAAAAAACCGCCCAGAAAAAAGCCCACGCCTTTTAAGGCATTTTTTGACCCGGTCAGAACGGCGACCCATTTAAACAACGTTGAATGTTCACCATCGGGGACCAGTGTTTTGAGGGATGATTTGGCGCTCATTTTGGTTAAGTCTTTGGCAATGCCCGACAACGCCTGAGCCCCCATCACGTAGGTCATGCCAAACATAACCGACCACGCAACATCAAACGCCGACAGCATAAACAAAGCCGCCACTTGCAAACTGAGCCCCGCCAGCAACGTCACCTTTAACCCTAGCCGCGCGGCAATCCAGCCCCCCACCAAATTGGTGATCACGCCGAAAAATTCGTACAGGACAAACAACAAGGCTATCTGAAATGCCCCATAGCCCAACGTATAAAAATGCAACAACACCAACATACGCAACGCCCCGTCGGTCAGGGTGAAGGCCCAATAGGCCCCCGTGACCAGAGCGTAATTTCGTAAGGCGTGGCGCATTTATCCGAGTCCAAAGTCAGTTTATATACAGAGCGTATTTGACAATAGTGTGAACATCAGTGCAAATCCCTTATGACAAATAAAATAAAAAGCATGCGCGCCGTGATCATCGGCGGTGGACCCGCGGGCCTTATGGCCGCCGAAGCCCTCATTTCCAAAGGCTTTGCCGTTGATCTGTATGACGCTATGCCGTCTTTGGGCCGCAAGTTTTTGATGGCCGGGAAAAGCGGATTGAACCTGACCCATGCAGAACCCTTTGATGATTTTCTGGATCGTTTTGGCGCGGCTCAGCAAAACTTAAGCCCCGCGCTGAATGCGTTCACACCGACCGACATTCAAGACTGGGCCAAAGGTTTGGGGATTGAGACCTTTGTCGGCACGTCCAACCGTGTATTCCCCAAGGATTTCAAAGCGGCTCCGTTGTTGAGAGCTTGGTTAAGGAACCTGCGCGCAAATGGGTTAACCATCCATGCACGTCACAAATGGACGGGTTGGTCGGGTGAGGCTCTGTCTTTTGAAACGCCAAACGGTGAAGTCTTGATCAAAGCCGAAACCACCGTCTTGGCTTTGGGGGGCGCCAGTTGGCCCAATTTAGGATCAGACGCGGCTTGGGTGCCTTGGTTGGACAAACAAGGCGTCGCCATCATCCCCTTAAAACCCGCCAACTGTGGTTTTGATGTGGATTGGAGCCCTCACTTTATCGAACGGTTCGAGGGTCAGCCCGTTAAAAATGCCAAGCTGAGTTTTCAAGGCTCACACATCGCTGGTGAATTTGTCATCACCAAAACCGGCATCGAAGGCGGACCCGTTTATGCGTTGTCGTCCAAGCTTCGCCAAGCCATCGAAGACAGCGGTTCCGCCACCTTGACCATCGATTTGTTGACGGATCGTTCCGGCGCGGATGTTGGCAATCGGCTCGACCGTCCACGTGGTAAAAAATCCATGTCGACACATCTTAAACGCGCTTTGAATTTATCTGGAGTGAAAGCCGGGTTGTTGCATGAATGCACCGACAAAAAAGCATTCTTAGACCCGGTGCATTTGGCCGCATCCATCAAATCCCTGCCCTTGATGCTCACCCAACCGCGSCCCATAACCGAAGCCATCAGCACCGCTGGCGGTATTGCGTGGTCGGGTCTTGATGAAGGTCAGCAACTGAACGCTCGACCCGGTGKTTTTGTTGCGGGCGAAATGTTGGATTGGGACGCACCGACCGGAGGCTATTTGTTAAGTGCATGCATGGCGACCGGGCGTTGGGCAGGATTTGCGGCCGCGAAAAAACTTAGCGCGCCTTAGGTCTTCTGGACGAACGACGGCCCTTTTCTGGACCACTGGTCACACGGCCGCCACTTTGGTCATTGCCATGACTTTTGTTTCTGCGCCGACCTTCGCCAGCCTGTTGGGTGAAGAATTTTTGTTCACCGTGCTTGCGACCCGAACGGGTGCYTTCACCGGCACCTTGGTTCCCCGTTCCCTTAGGTTGCCAAGATGGCACCAGATGTTTTTTGCTGGGACCAATCAAATCCTCACGACCCATGCGTTTGAGGGCTTCTCGGATTATCGGCCAATTGTTGGCATCGTGATAGCGTAAAAAGGCTTTGTGCAAACGGCGCTGTTTCAGGCCTTTGGCGGTCTTAACTTCTTCCCCTGAATCGCGGTGAATGGCTTTGATCGGGTTGCGTTCAGAATAATACATGGCGGTCGACAACGACATGGGCGAAGGCAGGAATGTTTGCACCTGATCGGCGCGCAAGCCTTGGCGTTTTAACCACATGGCCAAATTCATCATGTCTTCGTCGCTGGTCCCCGGATGGGCCGCGATGAAATACGGAATCAGGTAATATTTTTTTCCGGCTTTTTTGGCGGCGACCTCGAACATTTGTTTAAAACGGTCATAGGTGCCAATGCCCGGTTTCATCATTTTGGACAATGGCCCATCTTCGGTATGTTCCGGGGCAATTTTTAAGTACCCGCCCACATGATGTTCGACCAATTCTTTGACATAGGTCGGGCTTTTCACCGCCAAGTCATAGCGTAGCCCCGAAGCGATGGAGATTTTTTTGATGCCCGGAAGATTACGCGCCTTGCGGTACAAATCAATCAGTTCACTGTGATCGGTTTTTAAATTCACGCAAATGGACGGATAGACACACGACAATCGGCGACAGGTGGCCTGAATTTTGTCATCTTTGCACGCCAATCGATACATGTTTGCCGTGGGGCCACCCAAATCAGAAATTTGCCCGGTGAAGCCTTTGACTTTGTCCCGGATGTCTTCGATTTCTTTTATGATTGATTCTTGGGAGCGATTTTGCACCACCCGGCCTTCGTGTTCGGTGATCGAACAGAACGAGCACCCACCAAAACAGCCGCGCATGATATTGACCGAAAAACGGATCATTTCCCACGCCGGAATGCGCGCATCGCCATACACCGGATGCGGCGCGCGGGCGTACGGCAGACCGTAAATACCATCCATTTCTTCGGTGGTCAGTGGAATCGGTGGCGGCGATAAAAAGACATCACGCACACCTTGGTCTTGGATCAAGGCAAAAGCATTCGATGCGTTGCTTTCTTGGTGCAAAATGCGCGACGCTTGAGCATACAAAAAGGGCTCGGCCTTGACCTGTTCATAGCCCGGCATGCGCACGGCAATTTTTTCGGCCGTGGCTTTTGGATGTTCAACATCGGGGTCAGACATATCGCGTTCGACCCAGCCTTCGGGGATTTCACTGGTGGCCAAGGCCACGCCGCGCACATCAAACATGGTCTTGGGGTTTTCACCCTTGGCAATGCGGTGCGCAACTTCGACCAAAGCCCGTTCGGCATTGCCGTACAGCAAAATATCGGCCTTGGCATCAACCAAAATAGACCGGCGGATTTTATCGGACCAATAATCATAATGCGCGATGCGACGGAGCGAGGCTTCGATGCCCCCGATGACAATAGGAATGTCTTTAAACGCTTCACGGCACCGTTGAGCATAGACAATGGTCGCACGATCCGGGCGTTTGTCGCCTTCGTCATTGGGAGTGTAACTGTCATTATGACGGATGCGGCGGTCGGCCGTATAACGGTTGACCATCGAGTCCATATTGCCCGCGGTCACGCCCCAAAATAAATTTGGCGGCCCCAGCACTTTAAAGGCCTCTGGACTGGACCATTCAGGTTGAGAAATAATGCCGACGCGAAAACCCTGGGATTCTAAAAGACGGCCAATAATCGCCATGCCAAAGCTTGGATGGTCCACATATGCATCGCCCGTGACCAAAATTATGTCGCAGGAATCCCAGCCCAGCTCTTCCATCTCTGCCCGGCTCATGGGTAAAAATGGTGCAGGGCCAAAGCGATGCGCCCAAAAAGGGCGATAGCTGAAGAGGGATTTAGGTTGTTTCATAAGTTTAGAGTCCGTCTATTTTAGACAGACCCTACTCTTATTAACGCATGCTGGAAAGGTTTGTCACCAGCGCCGTGCGAAGACGTTTGATGTCGTCGGCGACCTTGTGCGCCTTATCGCGATCTTCATCGCAACAATGCTTAAACGCAACGATAGCGCAACGCTCACGTTCTTCTAACAAAGCTTGGATGACGGCGCCTTCGATGGCCTTAATCACTTCTTCATCATGATCAGAGCCCGAAACATCCAGAATTTTTTGGATTTTGTTTTTCGTGGCTTCGGCACGATCCCGTAAACTTTTTGGATTTTTGCTGTCCATAATCTTACGTTCCTATCTTAATGGCCAATGATTTGGCTTAAGAACAATTTGGTGCGATCATTTTGTGGATTATCGAAGAATTCATGCGGGGTATTTTCTTCAACAATTTGCCCCTCATCCATAAAGATCACCCGGTCGGCGACCTTTTTCGCAAAACCCATTTCGTGGGTCACGCACAACATGGTCATGCCTTCTTCRGCAAGYTCCACCATAACATCCAAAACTTCCTTGATCATTTCGGGATCAAGAGCAGAGGTTGGTTCATCGAACAACATGATTTTCGGGCTCATGCATAATGAGCGGGCAATCGCCACACGTTGTTGCTGACCACCGGACAATTGACCGGGGAACTTTGCGGCTTGCTCCGGAATTTTTACACGTTCCAGATAATGCATGGCAACATCTTCGGCTTCTTTTTTCGGCATCTTGCGCACCCAGATTGGGCCAAGTGTGCAGTTTTCTAAAACCGTTAAATGCGGAAACAGGTTAAAGTGCTGAAAGCACATGCCCACTTCTTTGCGCACTTCGTCGATGCGTTTTAAATCTTCGGTGAGTTCGATCCCGGTGACGACGATTTTTCCGGTTTGATGTTCTTCCAAACGGTTAATGCAGCGGATCATCGTTGATTTACCAGACCCCGAAGGCCCACAAATCACGATGCGTTCGCCTTCGGCAACGGTGAGGTTGATGTCTTTCAAAACATGGAAGTCACCATACCATTTATTCATGTCGACCAATTCGATTGCAGGTTTATTAGACGTCATTGTTTCAGTCCTATCTTCTTAACTTTAATGGCCAGTATGAAGTTTACGTTCCAGTTTTTGGCTATAACGCGACATGGAAAAGCAAAAAACCCAAAAACAGAAGGCGGCAAAAACATAACCTTCGGTTTCGACGGCGCCCCACTTGGGATCTTGAATGGCACTGTTCACGGTGGCCAAAATATCGAAAAGACCGATGATCAAAACCAGCGTGGTATCTTTAAACAAAGCGATAAAGGTGTTCACGATACCTGGAATAACCAATTTCAGGGCTTGCGGTAAAACCACCAAAAACATCATTTTCCAATAGTTCATGCCCATTGCCGAGGCGGCTTCGTATTGACCGCGGGGAATGGCCTGCAAACCACCGCGGATGACTTCCGCCATATACGCTGATTGGAACATCGTGATACCGATCAAGGCGCGGAGCAATTTGTCAAAGTTGACGCCTTCGGGCAAAAACAACGGCAACATTACCGACGCCATAAACAACACCGAAATCAACGGCACACCGCGCCACAATTCGATAAAGCCAATACAGAATGTACGGATCACCGGCATTTCAGAACGCCGACCCAAGGCCAGCGCAATACCAATCGGCAGGGCCGCAACGATACCGACATACGCCAACAACAGTGTCAGGGACAATCCACCCCATTTTTCAGTCGGCACACTTTCCAAGCCAAAGGACCCGCCGGAAATCAGGAAATACGCAATGATGGGAAAACCCGTTACGGAGAATATACCCAGATTTTTTTTGTACGGAAAAGCCTCGACGAATTGAGGACCAAAGGTCAGCGCCAGCAAGAGGAACGATAAATCCAACCGCCACGTTAATTCCGACGGATAAAACCCATAAATAAAGAAATCGAGGCGCGAGGCCACAAACGGCCAACAGGCACCGCCACTGTTACAGGCGTCTTCGGTCAGACCCGTCCAATTGGCCGAAAACACAGCCCAATTAAGGGCCGGAATCACAGCCGAAAAAACGATGTACAGGGCCACAACCGACAACACAGAGTTGATCGGTGTGGAAAAAAGATTGTGCCGCAACCAGCCAATAAATCCCTTTGAAGAGTCCGGTGCGGGTAAATCGGGTAAGGGCGTAAATATTTTGCTCATGTCTAGCGCTCCACCAATGCCATTTTTTTATTCCACCAATTCATAAAGCTGGAAATCACCAAACTGATGATCAGGTACACAGCCATCGTCATACCCACGACTTCCACGGCCTGACCGGTTTGGTTCAAAGTCGTGCCCATGAACACGGCAACCAAATCAGGATAACCAATGGCGGTCGCCAATGACGAGTTCTTAACCAAATTCAAATACTGACTGGTCAGGGGCGGGATGATGATGCGCATGGCTTGGGGAATAACCACCAAACGCAGGGTTGGAGCATTGCGCAGGCCCATCGCATGAGCGGCTTCGGTTTGACCATGGGTCACACCCTGAATACCCGCACGCACGATTTCGGCAATAAACGCCGCCGTATACAACGACAAAGCCCAAGACAAAGCCATCAGTTCGGGAATAACCCGCATGCCGCCTTGGAAGTTAAAGCCTTGCAACGACGGGTAATCCAATTCCATCGGCATCCCCATAACAAAGAAGGCCAACAAAGGAAGACCAATGACGAGGCCCACCGCCGAGCTGAATACCGGAAATTGCAAACCTTGCTCGTCTTGACGCTTGTGCGCCCAGCGCACCAGATAAACAGTCGCCATGATGCCAAGGCCAAAGGCCAGCCACACCACAAAAAAACCGTCCGTGGGAACGGGGCCCGGCGTATACAGACCGCGTGCATTTAAAAAGACGCTGTCGTTAAAATTCATACTCTCGCGGGGGTGCGGTAAATTCTTGAGCAAGATCGCGAAATACCAAAAGAAGATTTGCAGCAGCAAAGGAATGTTGCGCAACACTTCCACATAAATCGTCGCCAACTTTGAAATAACCCAGTTATTCGACAACCGCGCCACACCCAAGGTAAAGCCCAAGGCTGTTGCAAAGACAACACCGATCACCGACACCAAAAGGGTGTTCATCAAACCAACAAAAAAGGTCCGCCCATAACTGTAGGTCTCATCATATTCGATGAGCGTCATCAAGATGCCAAAGCCTGCTGGATTATCAAGGAATTTGAACCCCGTGGTGATGCCACGTTTGTCCATGTTTGTTAGCGTATTGTCGAAGATCGTCCAAAAGACATAAATAATGGCGACGACTGCCAAAATCTGAAAAACGATTGCCCTGAACGTTGGATCGTTCCAAATCGCTGTCTTGGGTTGTTGATCTGTATGATCAGCCATAACGCGAAGTCCCACCCACTGTATTGAAGAAAAGAAATCTCAAAAAAGTGCTAAAAAGCATTTCGGCCATGTCTGGGAAGACATGGCCGAAAGCTCATTTAGTTTAGCGAACAGGTGGTGCGTATTGCAGGCCACCGTTGCTCCACAAGGCATTCAAGCCACGGGAGATTGCCAAGGGTGTGGAAGGTCCAACATTACGGTCGAACATTTCACCATAGTTACCAACCTGGCTAATCGCGTTGAAAGCCCAGTCTTCGCTAAGACCCAATTTTTCACCAGCGTTACCGCTTGTGCCCAACAGACGTTGTTTGGCAGGATCTTTTGAGTTTTTCATTTCAGCAGCGTTGCCAGATGTTACGCCCATTTCTTCGGCATTGATCTGTGCGAACAATGTCCAACGAACAATGTTGAACCACTGATCGTCGCCTTGGCGAACAACAGGGCCCAAAGGTTCTTTGGAGATCACTTCAGGCATCACAACCGCGCTGCCTGGTTTCGCCATTTTAGAGCGGATCGCATACAACTGAGATTGGTCAGATGTCAAAATATCGCAACGGCCAGATTCAAAGCCTTCGCGTGTTTGGTCTGATGTGTCGAAAACAACAGAAGAATACTTCATGCCGTTCAAACGGAAATAATCAGCCAGGTTCAACTCGGTGGTGGTACCCGCTTGAATACAAACAGATGCGCCATTGAGTTCAAGAGCGGATTTTACGCCCAGTGCTTTTTGAACCAAGAAACCTTGACCATCATAATAGTTCACGCCAGCAAAGTTCAGACCCAGTGATGTGTCACGGGTGTGTGTCCATGTGGTGTTACGAGACAGCATATCGATTTCGCCAGACTGCAACGCGGTAAAGCGTTCTTTGGCGGTCAACGGCTTGAAGCTGACTTTGTTAGCGTCGCCCAAAACAGCTGCAGCAACCGCGCGACAAACGTCAACGTCGATACCGGTCCAGTTGTTTTTATCATCAGGTTGTGAAAAACCTGGAAGGCCTGTGCTTACACCGCATGACAACATGCCACGGCTTTTAACGTCGTCAAGAGTACCAGCAAATGCTGATGATGCGACCATCGCCGCTGCAGCAACGCCTGTTGCAATTGTTAATGTACGTTTCATTTTAGATCTCTCCCTGTGAGATTAAGTAGAAATTGTTAACTTTCGTTTCATCTTGAAACATTTTGTACTTTGCACATATTTTCAACATAAATTAAATACTAAAAAACCTAGGAAGGCTATTTATTTTTAGCCCTTTTATTTTATGTACTAAATAGCCGTAGCACGCCTAAAAACAGCAATCAACAGTACACTTCATGCGACTTTCATCGTATGTGTATGCATATATGACTATGCATATACGTAGATTCAACTAGTCAATTTTATGCAATTATTTAAACAATACTCTGTTTAAATTCGTTTCAAATCAATCGGTACTCAATTAACGACACCCAATACGCAGCCCCTAGAGAGAGGAGGTCGTCATTAAAATCAAAGCAAGGGTTGTGGAGCTTGGGGCAGTCCTCACTTTTTCCGGTGCCTAACCAGCCATAGCTACCGGGCCTTTTGCCCAACATAAACGCAAAATCTTCGGCCCCCATGCTGGGGATGGGGGTGCGATTAACTTTTCCCTCTCCAACCAAGGTCGCCATCACATCAGCACTCACGCCGGCCTCAATAGGTGTGTTGATCGTGGGTGGATAGCGGACATCGTAAACCAGTTGCACCTCGCACCCCATCGACTGCCCCACACCCTCAATTATTTTGCGTAAAGCCTGTTCAATTTCACGACCGACCTTGGGATTGAACCATCTTGTCGTCCCGCTCATCAAAATTTCATCGGGAATTACATTATAGGTGTCGCCGCCGTGAATTTGCGTGATCGATACAACACAGGGGTCTTGCGGCGAAGCCCAACGGCTGGCAACGGACTGAACGGCGGTTACAATGTGCGCCGCAGCCAAGATCGGATCAACCGCCATATGCGGCATGGCAGCATGCCCACCCCGGCCTTTGACAACAATGTCGAACGTATCGCACGCCGCCATCATGGGGCCGGGGCCAACCGCCATATGCCCGGCGGGCATGGATGGCCAATTGTGCAGGCCATAAATTTCGTGGATCGGGAATTTTTCAAACAAGCCTTCGCGGACCATCACTTCGGCACCGCCTTCGATTTCTTCGGCGGGTTGAAAGATAAACACCACGGTGCCTTTAAAGGTTCCGCTTTCGGCTAAAATTTTTGCCGCCCCCAACAACATTGCGGTATGCCCATCGTGCCCGCACGCATGCATCTTGCCGGGATTCTTTGACACATGAGCAAAGGTGTTTTGTTCGGTGATTTCCAAGGCATCCATATCGGCGCGCAAAGCTATACAATCGCCCTCACCTCGGGACAACACCCCGACCACGCCCGTGGTGGCAAGACCTGTATGAACCTCTATGCCAAAACTTTTCAACTGATCAGCCACAAATTTGGCGGTGTCGAATTCTTTAAAAGCAATTTCCGGATTGGCGTGCAATTGATGACGCCACTGGACCATGGAATCGTGAAGAGCTGTTGCGCGATCTAAGGGCATGATTTTTCCAATACATATATATGCGACATCTGACTATACTCAAAACATGCCCGAACCGTTTAAAAACAATTTTGATGAAACCGCAATTTCAACCATGGCCGAACACTTAGCCCGAGGGAATGCTGATTTTAATGTGGACAGTTTTATCTCTTTTGCCACCAGTGGCCTTGAGGATTTAGAGCTTAAACAACGCTCATCTCGCCTCACCGACGCCTTGGAACTTTATCTGCCCAAAGATTACAAGACAGCCGCCAACATCCTAACCGCCAGCCTTGATACGCCCAAGCAGCCGGGCATCCACGGCTGGCCGATCATGCCCATGGCCGATTACATTGCCCGCCACGGTTTGCAGGATGTGGAGTTTTCGTTAGACGTTTTGAAAGCCATGACGTCTCGCTTCACATCAGAATTTGCCATTCGCCCGTTTATCCTCACCCATCCAAAACTCACCCTAAAAACCCTTAGCCATTGGGCCAAAGACAAAGACGAACACGTGCGGCGTTTGGTCAGCGAAGGCACGCGCCCGCGTTTGCCGTGGGGCATTCAATTGAAACCCTTTGTCAAAGACCCCACCGCCGTTCTGCCTTTGCTGGAAAGTTTAAAAAACGATCCGTCTGAATACGTGCGCAGGTCTGTCGCCAACCATTTAAATGACATTTCCAAGGACCATCCCGATTTGGTCGTCGAACTGGCCAAAGGATGGATGGTTAAAGCGCCCAAGGACCGCAGACGTCTGATCAAACACGGCCTGCGCACGTTGATCAAAGCCGGACATCCGGGCGCATTGTCGGCGTTGGGCTATACATCCCCGAAAGTTACCGTAAGCCATTTTGAAATTTTAACGGACACGGTGCAATTGGGTGAAGCCGCACATTTCACATTAAATATCAGATCAACCACAAACAAAGACCAGCCGTTGATCATCGATTACGCCGTACATCACGTGCGTTCAGGCGGAAAAAACACTAAAAAAGTCTTTAAATGGAAAAATGTTACCTTAAAAGGTCACGAAACACTCAACATCACCCGCCGTCACGCCTTTAAAAAGATCAGCACAAGACGGTATTATTCCGGTTGCCATAAAATTGAGATTTTGGTAAATGGAAAAAGTTTGGGCAAAGCTGCGTTCACACTGCTTTTAAACTGACTTTAAACTGACTTTAAACTAATTTTAGGCGACTTTACGCTGAACGTTTAGCCAGCTCTGTCATATAGACTTTAAAGTCCATATCCGCCCGGATCATGTCATGCACCAATATCGCCGTTATTTCTTCTGCAAAGTCGCTGGGAAATCCATCCGTTTTGGCTTTTTCGACCAAGGCCCCGTATCTATTTAAAACGGTGCGATGCTCTTTTTTATGATCTTCGATATGCTTGTAATCAAGCAAATCCATGACTTTTTCTTCGTGGGCAAAGTGTCTGGTAATGGTCTTGGTGATTTCTGCTATTTTTTCAAAACAAATGGCCTCATCACCACCCGGCAACACGTCCATTAATTCATTCAGCAAGGCGCCAATGTTATCGTGTTCTGCATCGATGCCAATATGACCGGTCAGCAAAGACTTGGTCAGTCTGAACGGCCCCATTCTGACGAATTTTTTAACCTCAGCCAAAAAATGCGGAACCGCGATGGGCTTAGAGATATAGGAATCCGCGCCCGACAGCATAATTTTCCGTTCATCGCCCACCATCGCATAGCCCGTTACGACGATCACCGGAATGTCTTGCAGACCTTCATCCGTCTTCAAAGCTTTGATATGTTCAATGCCCGAAATTTCCGGCAATTTGATATCCATGATGATCAAGGCCGGACGATGTTCTTTCGCCAAAGTCAAGACATCGGCACCATCCGCTGAACTGACAATATTAAAGCCATGAGATTCCAACAGATCACTAAACAGCTTCATGCACAAAACATCGTCTTCAACAATAAGTATCGTTTTCGCCATGGGTATACGGTCCATTTTCGCTCAAGGTCTCGTCCGTTAGTATTATTCCATAGGTGTATCTTTAGCCCAAACTAAAATACATACAAAGTTTATTTAATAAACTTACACGATTGAGACAATTTATGGCCCCGTCTAGGTTTACCCCCCTGTGTCGCAATTTCGCAATTTTCCGCGCATGAAAAAACCCTCTATATCCGGCCCCCTAGTGGACTTGCCCCAAAAAAACCATCTTTAAAAGCCCATAATTCACAGATTCCTTGTGGTGTATAAATTACGCTCTTTTTTCAAGGCGGGGGGGATACACCCGCTCATAAAATTCCACTTAATTTAAAGGTGGACGCTCAACAAGATCCATGGAGATACAATCTAATGAAGACCACGAAAATCATCACATTCGCCATTGCCGCCACCATCGCAAGCGTAAGTCTCAGCGGCACGGCCTTGGCTAAAAAAACCAAGCTCCAAAAAAACTGTGCCAGTTGCCATGCTTTGGCCACAGGTGCTAGTGAAAAAGGCAAAAAAGGCCCTAATTTGGTCGGTATTATCGGACGAAAAGCCGGCACCGTTGAAGGCTTTACCAAATACAAAGCGCTGAAGGATGCTGATTTTGTTTGGACCGAAGAATTGATGGATGAATGGCTTGCCAATCAACGGAAGTTTTTAAAAGCCCACGGCGCAGAATTCAAACTTGGCAAAAACACGTCAATGGCCAAAAAAGTCAAAAAAGAAAAAGAACGCAAGCAAATTATCGAAGACCTAAAACAAATCAAATAAGGCTTCCCCCCCCAAGACGTTCAAAAAGCCCCGCCCCACAACAATGGCGGGGCTTTTAACGTTTAAGATGGTCTTTGAGGAGACTTGTGGGGGAGAAATAGGGAGTCAAAAACAAATGGGTCAGAGTAAATTGATGCCTTGATCACAAGCAACAAAAGATAAAAGTATAGTACACATTGAATTGCACTTGAAAATTATGTAATACTTAACAAGTAAATTAAATACCTCCGGCAAATCGTTCGCGTTTTACCTTTATGTATTAAGGCCGCTTTTTATGTCAGAAGACACCAAGACTACCGAGCCCCTCCCTCCCCCCTCAAGCTCTATCGGCAATTGGCGTGGTGGGCGTGTTCTGCGGGGAGCTAAAAAACTTTCCAAACCCATTCAGGTCCTGCGTAGCCCCAGTAGTTATCTGTATTTCTGGGAGAAACGCTGGTTCATTATTGCATTGCTTGTTGGCGCGGGTCTGATGTCTATGCCGGTGCCAGACGGGCTTACTCAGTCTGGCATGATTGTCCTGGCCATGAGCGTATCCGCAACAATCATGTTTATTACGGAACCTGTACCCCTCCCGACAGTGGCTCTATTAATCATCATCGGACAGGTCATGTTGATGGGGCTGGACAGTACGGTTGTGGCAAAATCTTTGATGAATGACAGCGTACTGTTCATCATGGGCTCGTTGATGTTAGCGGTCGCCGTCGTCAAACAAAAGCTCGACATCCGTATCGCCTGGCTTTTGGTTCGCATGACAGGCACAAAAACGGTGAATATTACGTTCGGCATTGCCATTATTTCCGGGGTTTTGGCTTCTTTTATGGGTGAGCATACGGTCGCCGCTATGATGTTGCCCGTTGGTTTGACACTCATTCAGCTCACGTCGGATGATCCCAAAAAAGTTCGAAACCTTGCCGTCGTGCTTTTGCTGGCGATTTCCTATGGCTGTTCTATCGCSGGMATTGGCACACCGTCCGGCGGTGCGCGCAATGCCATTATGATTGGCTATTGGAAGGAGTTCTTCTATGACCCSACCAACCCCGACACCTTCAAATACCTCGTCGATTACGTTAAATGGATGACCTACGCTTATCCCATATTTCTCATTCARGTTCCGTTTGTCATCCTGATATTGCTCAAAACATTTCGCCCGGAATACAGAGATTTATCCCGTGCCGTCGTAAAGCTTCGCCACAAGGTTGAAGAGCAAGGGGCTATGAAAATCTCCGACTGGGTGGCCATTGTTATTTTTGTGCTGGTTCTGATGGGATGGATTCTAGCATCCGCCCAATACGGTATGGGCACCATTGCCATTTTAGGGGCRGCCGCGTTCTTAGTCGCAGGGCTTGTGTTGTGGTCAGACGTAAACTCAGGCGTGAACTGGGGCGTTGTCTTGTTGTATGGCGCCGCCATTTCTTTGGGCGTGCAGATGAAAGAAACCGGCGCCGCATTGTGGGTGGCGGAAAACTTCCTGTCCATTTTAACGCCGCTGGGCATGGATCAAGGTGTCGGGCTATGGGCTGCTGTGTCTATACTGACCACCGCTGTTACCAACACAATGTCTAATGGGGCCGCCGTTGCCGTGCTGGGGCCCATCGTCTTAAAGCTTGCCGTTGCCGCCGGGGAAAGCCCCATTATTTTAGGGTTTATCACCGCCGTATCGTCTGCATTTGCCTATTTAACCGTTGTCGGAACACCAGCGTGCACTATTGTTTATGCGTCAGGATACCTAAAAACTACAGATTTTTTAAAAGTAGGCTGGAAAATGGCCATAATGTCGATCATCATTATGTTGTTGGCCGCCATAATGTATTGGCCCCTTTTGTCAGAGTAGGAGAATCAAATGACCGAGCAAGATGAAGTCATTGTTCCAGGGCATGATCCAGATACAGATCCGGAAACACCCAGACAGGATCGTTTTCGTATTTTGGTTTGCATTGACGGATCTGATGAATCGTACCGAGCCGTTCGCTACGCCGCAAAAATGGCCAGCGGCCATGACGATGTCGACATCGTGCTGTGCTATGTACGCCCCATTGACCATGGTTTACGTACAGGCGGCCTGCAAATGGACGTGGCCCGCGGCAACATGATCCAATGGGGTATCGAGCTTCCGGGCATTAAATATTTAAAAAAAGGTCGGGATCTTCTGCGTGATCTTGGGGTACTTGACAAAGACTGGGATCAGGCCGCCTACCACACCGACATCGAGGGCGCTTCCCTTGGCGATAATAAAATCGTCTATACGGCAAAAAGCGGAAAACAAGTGGTGCTGAAGCTTAAAGTCGCTTCCGATATTGCCATTGGCATATTAGACCAATGGGAACTAGGACAATATGACCTGATCATGATTGGCGCGTCGTCACGCTGGACCAAGAAAGGGATCAGCGGGTTTTTCGACCCGGCTGTTGCCGAAAAAATTGCTATCCACGCCCCCTGCTCCGTCTTGATCGCACGTGAATTGGATATCGGTCACGGGCATTTAATTTGCACGGACGGATCCGAAGCCTCAACCCTTGCCGTCGAAAAAGACGCCTGGATCGCTTCACACTGCCAGTGTCCCATCACGTTGATGAGTGTGGCGTTAGATGTGGAAAGCGAAGGCGAAGCCTTACAAAACGTCAGTGACGCCCAGCAGATGTTGCGCGACCTTGGGGTCACTGTCGACAACACAATCACCAAAGTTGGCAACCCTGTTGAAGAAATCATTGAGGAAGGGGCAAATTATTCACTCATCGCCTTGGCCGACAGCGGAAAATCCGGATTGGAACGCTTTTTTATGGGCTCGGTCGCCCTAAAAGTTATGCAAAACGCCCATAATTCTGTGATCATTGTTCGGTAACGTAATCTTACGTAAGGCGATTGCAAGTATCTGCACCATTGCCAAAAGTTTGAGCTGAGTTTTTCATAACGTGTGGCCAATCGCCGCATGTCTTTCATGGTACAAAAGAACCGCTCAACGATGTTTAGCATGCGATAGAGAGCCTTGTTGCGGGGCGTCAATGTTCTCATTCCGACCGCATCTTTCTCATCCCACGTCTTCTTCTTTTTTATCCTCTGCCATCCCATGGCACGCCCTATCCGTCATTCCTGCGAAGGCGGGAATCCAGAGCCAAAAGAAAGAGGCTTAAATCAACCCAAACCGTCATGCGCAGGCTTGATCCGCGTATCCATGACTTGGGTATTTGAGTTTAAGAAACTCATTAAACTTTTAAACAAATGACAACAAACTCCGACAGCGTATTCCACATTGATTTCAGATGATGATCTGATGGAAAAAAACTCTTGCTATGAACATATTTATTCATGGTATTTGCAGATAATAAGTGCTCTGTATTTTCGAACTTCTTCAGTCCTTCATGGTATTTAGGATCTATTCGAGCCTCTGCCAACATATGGGCAAGAACCTTATTAAATTTCTTTGCCAGTTTATCATTTATATGAACAGAGCTAACCGTTTCTCGTTCAATATAATTCTCAATTGCGAATTCCAAGAGCACTCTTAACAGTACAGATATTGCATTATCATGTTTTCCAAATTTGAGATTGTATTGCAATTCCTCCCAAATATCAGTAGCCCTTTGGGTGTGTGCTTGGGGCAAAATACCGTAATCAATATCTGAACGAATTAAAGTATTCGTCTTTTTACTCTTTGGCGAAGTTTTCTTTTTCAGATTGTTGGGTTTTATGACTTTAAGTGTCTTAAAGTTTTTATGAACAGACAAAGAATCCGTTGCTTTGGCAACATATCCTCCATATCTAGCAGATCAAGATACTCTTTTTTGCCTTTATTATCCCACAAATCTTCCAAGACAATTTCTTGAGATACCATGTCATCTACAATCCGCGTTAAAGCAGTCATAACTAAAGCTTTGTCATGCGTTAGTTCCATGTGGTTACCTTTCATAGATATACCCACCCGGTTTCGAAAACCTTCGGATGACAAGAGGCGGTTCAAATTTGATCGCGGAACCCTAATTTCCTCGTTTAAATAACCACTTTCTTTTAGTTTATTCTCAATTTCTTCAGCAACATTAACTTTGGATTTTTTACCACTACGCTTTACAAAATTTGATTTTGCTGGTGCATCCCAAGTACTCTGACCGACCCCACCTGCAACACCTGTATGACGACGAAATAAAATTTCATCTATCCTATCYTTATCATCTTCAATTTGAGCTTCAATTTTTGYAGGAAAGACACCCGACCACTGCTCTCTAAGTTCTTGAAAAAACTCCCTCCAGCTTTCCGTTGGTGCGAGTGTGGGGGTTTCAAGGAGTTTCAAGCATGTGACTCTTCTATTTCCATCATATACAGTAAAATGGTCTCCATCTTCATGTATAAGTGGAGGCTCGTATATGCCGCCTTCTTTGACAATATCTTTTGCAAGAGCTCGCATATGCTCTGCCTTATGGCTAAGTAGCCATTCCATGGCAGAAGAATCATCTACTAATTCACCATGACGATCATTAGCATAATTTACAGATAGCTCTTTTAAAGGAATTGCTTTGATTTTCATTTATTATTACGCTTTCAGTAATGCATTTCAAAACTACTTTAACTCAACTTATAGACGTTAGGTTATGACATTGCATAACTCAAGAAAATTTATCTGAAGGTTCAGTAGCTATATCTCTAGGGCGAACTGTACTGAATTATTATTTACATTGCGGAGACAGCATACTAATTAGCTAGAGCCTGAACTCATATGGCCCAAGTCATGGATACGCGGGTCTAGCCCGCGCATGACGGTGGGGAGACGTTGTATTCCCTAAACAAAAAGCCGCCCTGTCTGAGCCAGACTGGGCGGCTTTTTATTGTGGTTCAAAGACGTGATGACTGTTTAAGTCTCCGTCACTTCGACACCTTGCATCATGCCCATGTCTTCGTGCATGA
>NVSZ01000118.1 GCA_002732845.1 Rhodospirillaceae bacterium | reverse complement strand
ATGGCGGAAACGGGAAGCGCCGCAGCCAGCGATAAAGCCAGCGCGGCGCGGATCGGTTTGTTCGATTTCGAAGACAAGGTGCTCATGCTCCTGCGATTAGGGTCGGAGCATTGAACCATCACTGAACCCGGCTCGTTCCCGCGGTTCAGCCTGGCAGAGCATTACTTGATCTTGGCTTCCTTGAACTCGACATGCTTGCGCACGACGGGATCGTACTTGCGGAAGGTGAACTTTTCCGTGTGGTTACGCGGATTCTTCTTGGTCACGTAGTAGTATCCGGTATCAGCGGTGCTGACCAGTTTGATCAAGATTGTTGCTGATTTTGCCATGGCTTTGTTCCTGCCAAAAAATTCTGTAAAAACGTATGAGGGCCGTAAAATACGGCCAAACGCGCCGAAGTCAAGACAGTATTCACAAATGTTGAAATTAATGCCTCAACGCGGTGTTGACGATGTCGGGTTTCAACAGCGTACTTTGATAGATTTCGTCATCGTTAATGACCCGTTCGGCCAGTTGAATCAGCAGATCATTGGCCTTTGTGGGGGTAAATATTTTGGAGGGACAGGCTTTGCGAAGATTACGGCGCTGTCCGYCAAAAATTTCTCCCATGGCCCACCACCGCGCCATGTCTTGTTGCTGTTGTTTAATATGCTTCATGGCGAGGATGTTGTCCGCATTCGATTCGTTGGTGGCACATACCGAAGGCATTACGCCCAAACCATGCAAAGCATAGCCGGTGCGCGAAATGAGGCGTGACCAAGTCAGGGTGATTTCGCCATCATTGGGTAAGCGCACCACCGTTTGCACGGTGCCTTTGCCATATGATGTTGAACCGACCAAAGCGGCGCGGCCTGAATCTTGAAGCGCGCTGGCGACAATTTCGGCGGCTGACGCACTGTTGCCATCGACCAACACCACCAACGGCAGGCCTTGGATCAAATCAACGTCGCCGGCGGTATAATCATGGATGCTGTCGTTATGACGGCCGCGCGTGGAAATAATCAGGCCTTTTTCTAAAAACTGGTCGGCCACGTTCACCGATTGCGACAAAAGCCCTCCGGGATTGCCGCGCAGGTCCAAAATGACGCCCGTAAGGGTTCCGTCGGTAAAATCAGCCTTATGGGCGCTGAGCGCGCTGTGAACGCTTGTGGACGTGCTTTTGTTGAAGCTAGAGATGCGCAAGGTCAAGATTGCATCTTTAACCTCGCTTTGGACGGTTTCAGGCACAATGTGCGTACGTCGTAAATTAAAATCAATGCGGCGCTGTTTAGCGTTTTCCACATCATTTTCCTCAGTGGCTTGGCGAAGTACCGTGATTGCTACCAAACTGCCCACCGGACCACGCAAAACTTTAATAACATTACGTTTTGAACGCAGGGGGACGGGCGCACCTTCGATCTGAACAATCAAATCATCAACTTTTAGCCCCGCCTTTCTGGCCGGGCTTTTGGCATTGACGTGAGTCACCAAAATGCCGCCCTGGGCTTTGTTGAAAAGAATGCCAATACCGCCAAATCCGTCACGTTGCGCGCGATGTGTGCGGGCTTCTTCGCCACCGGCGTAGCGGGAAAAAATATCTAAATTTGACATCATGCCGYCAAAGACCGCTTCGAAAATACGCTCGCTGTTGCTGTTTTTTAAGTCGATGGAATGGAGGCGGGCGGCGCGGATAACCTTGGTGGTTAAATACGCCCAAGAGGTCGAGTTGGCTCCCAAGGGTGTTGAAAGCTGCTGCAAACTGGTTTCGCCTAAAAACAGTTCAACGGTGTGTTTGTTGGCATCAAATTTAACGTGCAGGCTGGGGTCAATGGTGGCAAGGCCCTGCATGCCGCTGATCGCCAAGACGTCCATTCCAATCGGTTCAATATACCGCGCGGTGATGTTTTTCAGGCCTTCGCGGATGGTGGCTTGGGCAATGCCATAGGCAAAATTATCGTCATTTTCCAATAGGGTATCTTGCGCTGTATTGTGCAGTTGTCCTGAATTCACCGTCTGTTGGCAAGCGCCAAGGCCCATAAGAGCAAGGCTCAGCAGGGCGGGCAAACCAAGGCGTTTGAAGACGCCAGAACGGGTTTTTTCGAGAACAGTCATGGGCAAATCATCATATATTTTGCGCCATTCGTCACGCATTCATTTTTAAGCGTTCTAAGACGAGAGGCTTCTGCGTCTGGATGCGCGATTTTTGCCTTTGCGTTTTAAAGGCTTCCGGCCATCGGATTTACCCGTAAATTTGGGCTTGCCGCCGCCGCGTTTTTGCGGCTTTCCGGCGGTGCCGCCAGACATGATTTGAAACACCGTTGATCCGGTCAGGGGATCGGCTTCGATAATCATAACTTCGACATTGTCGCCCAAACGGTACTGAAATCCGGTTTCACGGCCGCGCAAAGTATGGGTTTTTTCGTCGTGAATATAAAAATCATCGCCAAGTGTACGGATCGGCACCAAACCGTCGGCACCGCTTTCTTCCATAGTCACAAACAACCCAAACCGGGTCACGCCATTGATGCGTCCGGGCAGAGTTTGACCGATTTTTTCAGACAGGTACAGGGCGGCAAAGCGGTCAACGGCGTCGCGTTCAGCACCCGAAGCATTGCGTTCGGTCACCGACAGATGTTCACCAATTTCCGTGAAATCTTTGTGATCGTCTTCCAGTGGGCCTTCACCTAATTGAAGTCCGCGCACCAGCGCCCGGTGCACCAACAAATCCGCATAACGGCGAATGGGCGATGTGAAATGGCAATAGCGGCTGAGCGCCAAACCAAAGTGTCCGATATTGGCGGGATTGTATTCGGCCTGAGCCTGAGACCGGAGCACCACTTCGCTGATCATGTGGCTGGTGGGCGTGCCCGAGGCTTTTTTCAAAATCTGATTGAACAAGCTGGCGCGCACCACCTGACCCTTTGAAAAGGGGATAGATACGCTGTCGAGAAATTCTTTTAAAGCTTCGATTTTTTCGACCGAAGGCTCGTCATGGATACGGTACATGCACGGCTGTTTGTGCTTTTCCAAGGTTTCTGCCGAGGCCACGTTGGCCAAAATCATGAATTCTTCGATGAGCTTGTGCGAGTCAAAACGCGCACGCTGTTCGACCCGTACGACATTTGCATCAGCGTCTAAAATAATTTGTCGTTCGGGCAGGTCCAGTTCCAAAACGCCGCGGGTATTGCGGTTTTTCAGCAACGAAGCATACGCGCCATAAAGGTTCGGAATGACCGTATCCATCAAAGGTTTGATGTCGTCTTCCGGGTTGCCGTCATAGGCCTTTTGGATTTGTGTATAGGTGGTGCGGGCCGCGGAATGGATCAGCGCCCGGCCAAATTTATGGCGGCGGATTTGGCCCATGGCATCGATCCAGATGTGCGCGACAATGGTCGGGCGATCTTCATGGGGGCGCAGTGAACACCAGCCGTTGGACAAATCTTCGGGCAACATCGGCACCACCCGGTCGGGAAAATAAACAGAGTTTCCGCGTTTGTAAGCTTCCACATCCAATTCATCACCCGGGCGCACGTACCAACTGACGTCTGCAATGGCGACGATGATATGCCAACCACCGGGGTTGCTTTGATCTGTATCAGGTTCGGCAAAGACCGCATCGTCAAAGTCACGGGCGTCTTCACCATCGATGGTGATCAGCGGCACTTTGCGCAGATCTTCACGATCYYCCAACGGAGCYTCKGCSGCATCCTTGGCTTGTTTTAAAGCTTCKKYMGTAAAGTCRACGGGGATGGAACGATCATAAATCGCRATCATCGAAATGGATTTTGGTCCGGTGCGGCTGACTTTTTCGCGMARYTTYACATGGCGCAGGCCSAGYTTTTTACCRGGCAGAACTTCGGCGCGCATYARATCGCCAATTTCAGGSSTCAGYCCGCCATTGTCRGAYACSACAAATTCTTTTTTGACGCGACGATCTGTGGCGCGTAAACGACCGTGTCCGGGACCTTCGGATTTATAGACACCCAAAACGTCGCCGGGGGCCTGTTCCAAACGGCGAATGGTGTGGCCTTCATAAACGATGCGACCGTCTTCGGAATCTTCGACGCGGGTCATGCGGGCTAAAACACGATCGCCAACGCCCAGCGCCGATTGCCCACGGCGCAATGGGGCCATATAAATGGTTGGTGGCGGCTGTTTGTTTTCCCACACGACGGGGCGGGCCAAAAGTTCACCATCATTGTCCAGCCCTGACATTTCCAAAACCGTGACGTTGGGCAGGTGGGCCGGGTCCGCATAATTTTTACGGTTGGCCTGCAATTGGCCGTCTTCTTTGAGGCGGCGCAGAAYYWKTTTCAGTTTCAGTTTTTGTTCTGAATCCAAATGAAAGGCCCGTGCAAGCTCGCGCTTGCCCACGCGACCCGGACTGCCTTTGATGAACTCTAATATTTGTTCATTAGAGGGGAACGGCGCGGGGGACTTGGGTGTTTTAGGCGGTTTCACTCTGCTTTAGCCGCAGGTTTTTTTGCGGTCGCCTTCTTCTTGGCCGGAGCTTTCTTTTTAGCGGCGGTTTTTTTCTTTGGTGCAGCCTTTTTCTTGGCCGCAGGTTTTTTCTTCGGKGCCGCTTTTTTCTTTTTCACAGGCTTTTTGGCCTTAGCCGCAATCAGTTTCACCGCCAATTCAAGGGTGATAYCATCCTTGTCGGTATCCTTGGGCAAGTTCGCGCGATCGCGTCCGTGGGTGACAAACGGTCCCCAACGGCCAATTTTCATAAACACAGGTTTTTTATCGTCGGGGTGTTTACCGATTTCAACGGGTGGCGTTTWGCCACTTTCGGCAATCAACGTCACGGCCCGGTTCAAACCAATTTCAACCGGATCGTCTTCTTTTAGCGATACATACATGCCCGCGTATTGCAGGTACGGGCCAAAACGACCTAGTCCAGCCTGAACCATTTGTCCGTCTTCGGGATGTGGTCCGATTTTGCGAGGTAATAATAATAAGCCCAAGGCCCGTTTTAAATCCACACCGCCGGCGTCTTCGCCTTTGGGYACGGATGACCGTTTGGGTTTGTGTTTTTTGTCTTCGGGRTCRATGTCRCCGCGYTGCACRTAAATGCCATAGGGGCCTTTGCGCAAGGTGACGTCTTCGCCGGATTCTGGATCGGTGCCCAGAACCTTTGGTCCCTTGTCCAATTCCTGAGACGTCTCGCTTTGATCGCCGCTGTCGGGCGTGGTCAGCGGACGGGTAAAGCGACAATCGGGATAATTTGAACAGCCAATAAACGCGCCAAATTTGCCCAGTTTTAACGATACCCGACCATCATCACACTGCGGACATTTTCGTCCATCGTGGCTGCCGTCTTCGGGAGCGGGGAAAAAGTGTTTGCCCAGTTCATCGTTCAAGGTGTCGAGCACTTCACGCACGCGGAGCTCTTTAATATCCGCTACGGCGGCTGAAAAGTTGGTCCAAAATTCATGCAGAACCGCTTTCCATGCGATGCGTCCACCGGAAATATCATCCAGTTTTTCTTCTAATTCGGCGGTGAAGGAATATTCCACATAGCGTTCGAAAAAGCTGGACAGGAAACTGGTCACCAAACGGCCCCGGTCTTC
>NVSZ01000117.1 GCA_002732845.1 Rhodospirillaceae bacterium | reverse complement strand
CGTCACCGTCCGAGTCGTAGCGGAAAGGATCGGTCCCTAGAGTCACCTCCTGACCGTGGCCCAACCCGTAAGGTGGAAAATAATGAAATATAGTCCAAAACGTCTGGTGAAGATTTTGGCCGTGGGGCTGTTGGGGCTGGGCGCGTTGTCCGCTTGTGGCAGTGCTCCGGTTGTTCCCGAAGACGCTTTTTACCGCATCACGCCACAGGCTGAAGCGTCTGGGAATTCAGTCATTGATGGCATTGTCGAAGTGGGGCGTTTTGCGGCATCTGGATCTTTGGGCAATCGACCTTTGTTGTTGACGTATCGCGATTCAAATGAAGTCACGGAATACAACTATCATTTCTGGATTGAATCTCCGCCGATCTTGTTGCAAAGTGCGCTGGTCTCGTACTTGCGGCTGGCCAATGTGGCGGCCCAAGTGGTGACGCCGGAAATGCGCGTCACGCCGGATTACACCATCACCGGACGGGTGTTGCGTTTCGAAACCGTGCGCGGCGCTCAACCCGCGGGTGTGGTGGGCTTTGAATTGGCGTTGCGTCAGGAACGCACCGATAAAATATTGGTATTGAAAGAATACACAGCCGACGTTGCCGCCAGCCAAGACCGAGTCCAAGATGGCGCGGTCGCCCTTGAACAAGCCGTAAATCAGGCGTTTCAAAATTTTGTTTCAGATATTCGGAAAGTCACACCATGAGCCGTCGTCCACATAAAAAACAATCCAGTCGTGGGCGTGGGCGAGGCGGGCGAAGCTCAGCCCGCAAGACTGCTATTGCCAGCGAAGTTCTTGAACTGGTGGTCGATGAATTGGGTGCTCAAGGGGATGGCATTGCCACGTGGGCCGGGAAAAAAATGTATATCCCGGGCGTCTTGGCCGGGGAAAAAGTCCGCATAAAAACCGGGCGGCGGCGTGGTGATGGCATCGCTTGCGAATTGCTTGATGTCGTCGAGCCCGCACCGGATCGGGCCGAGCCCCCATGTCCTTATTTTGGCCGCTGTGGTGGTTGTCAGCTTCAACATCTCAACGACCAGACCTATACCGATTGGAAACGCGAACGCGTGACGCGGGTTTTGGCGCAACGTGGGTTTGAAGATGTGGTGGTTTTGGACCCGGTGCTGATCGGCCTTGGCACCCGCAGACGGGTGACCTTTACGGCTCAAAAGAATGGCAAGAATATTGATTTTGGGTTTAATGCTCGGGCCAGTCACGATATTCAAAACATCAAATCTTGCCCTTTATTGGTGACGGATTTAGATGCGGTGATTAAACCGCTGAAAAGCCTGCTTTCAGGAATTTTGGAAGACGGTGTGCGCACCCGTATATTTGCCACGTGGTGCCAAAACGGCGTGGATATTTTGATCGAAGGCGGCGAGCCCCCGGATCTTGCTGCGCGCGAAGCCATTGCCGATTTTGTCAATCGAGGCGAAGCCGTTCGGGTCGCGTGGAAACAAGAAAAATTTCAGCCAGAACCCATTGCCATGATGCAACCCCCGGTGATTAATATTTCGGGTGTCCTGGTTGAATTGCCCATGGGTGGTTTTTTGCAAGCCAGCCAAGCGGGTGAATTGGCGATCTTAAAACAAGTTCTGATCGGCGTCGAAGGCGCCGGACGCATTGCCGATTTGTATTGTGGATTGGGCACCTTTACCTTGCCGCTGACCCGCCAAGCCGTGGTGCGGGCCGTGGATGTTACGCCAGATCCGTTAAGGGCCTTGGAACGGGCCGCCGGGCGGGCCGATTTGGGCGGCCGCGTGGTTGGTGAAGTTCGGGACTTGGACCGCCAACCTATTGAAGCCAAGGCTTTGGCTAAATTTGATGCGGTGGTTTTTGATCCTCCGCGTGTGGGAGCGCTGGCTCAGGCCAGAGAAATTGTTGCGTCAAGTGTGCCCCGTGTGGTGGCGGTGTCGTGTAATCCGGCAACGTTTGCCCGCGATGCCCGTGTCTTGGTCGATGGCGGTTATCGTTTGGTCGATGTGTTGCCGGTGGATCAATTTACGTTCAGCGCCCATGTGGAATTGGTGGCAAGGTTTGAGCGTTAACCCCGATAATTGCGCGCTAACATTGATAAATTAGCGCCAATAGACTAAACATCACCACAAACCTTTCGCCTTTGGGGCAAAACCAATTTATTTTAAGGATTTTTCATGGTGCAAACACCTGCCACCGCTGTGACGTCAACGGCCTTTAGCCAAGCCGCAAAAAAATATTTACCAGCGGCCGCGAAGTTGCGCGAAGACCTGTCGAAAAAACTCGAGCAGTATAAGGCCGAAGCCCAAGAAAACCACTTGCAATCCACCACACGGCGGATGGCTCTGCATGTATCGAGCATGAACCGTGACGGGGCTTTGGACATTGAACAGGTGTCTGATTTAATGCGCTTGTTGACGTTGAATTCTTTCATGTTTCGGGCCAAACGTTTACGCTCTTACGTTGGTGAATGTGACGGGCAAGCCAATGAAAATCACATGCGTGATTTGTTTGTGGGCTTGGCTAAGGACGATGCGGGCGCACCCCTTTCGTTTGAAGCTTTTAAGGCGCGTGTGGARCGYGAAATTTTTGGCATTGTGTTCACTGCCCACCCGACCTTTACGGTGTCGGAAAAACTCACCCGCTTGCAGGCCACCTTGGCGATTGGCAAGAATGAAAAGGGCGAGCCGCTGAGCACCGCAGAGCTTGATGCGCTGGTCAAAATTGCCGCCGATACGCATCATGGATCTAAAGAAGCCATCACGTTATTAGACGAGCAACGTTTTTGTCTGATGGCGATTGGCAATGTTCATAAAGCGTTGCGCCGTATTTATGCGATTATTTTTGATGTGGCCCGCGATCTTTATCCGGACAATTGGAAAMGTCTTACACCGCGTCTTTTAACCGTGGCCAGCTGGGTCGGTTACGATCTGGACGGACGTGCCGATATTCGCTGGTCCGACACACTGTCCATGCGCATGGGCGTCGAACAGTTGGCGCTGAAAGAATACTTAGAAAGTGTTGAAGATCTGGGCTCTGGGGCAGAGCTTGATAAGATCAAAGCCCTGCTGAACAGCACGCTGGATCACGTCACGGCAGACATGGAACGTCTGGCCACCAACCCCGACAGCACCGATGATATGGGCAAGTTCAGCCGCGCTTTGGTGGACAGTTTAGGGTCGCGTTTGGTGAGCATTGGCGAGGTCACCGACCTGTTGACCACGGCCATTGATCGGGGGGGCGACAACGTTGCGGGCATGGCGGTTTTGCGGGCGGAAATGGCGAACTTTGGTTTGTCCTTTGCCCACACCCACATGCGCATCAACGCGGCCCAGCTGACCAACGCCATTCGCCATGATTTAGACATTGAAACATCCCCCGAAGACCCCGCCAGTCGGCGTCGGTATTTGGTCGAAATTTCCAAGCTTTTGCTAAAGGTTGAACCTGTTGACATCAACTTCGGTTCAATTATGAACGAACGCACCACGGCCAAACGCGTGATCATGTTGGTGGCTCAGTTCTTGAAATTTGTCGACAGCGATGAACCCATCCGCTTTTTGATTGCCGAATGCAATACCCCGTTTACGGTTCTGACCGCATTGTATTTTGCCAAATTATTTGGCGTGGATGATAAAATTGATATCTCTCCGTTGTTTGAAACGGGCATGGCTTTGGATTTGGGTCATGAAATCATTGGCGAGCTTTTGGAAAACCCGACCTATGTGGATTATGTCAAAAAACGTGGACGCCTGTGCATTCAAACCGGGTTTTCAGATGCCGGACGCTATATCGGTCAGGTTCCGGCGTCTTTGGCCATCGAACGCATTCGTATTAAATTGGCGGCGCGCATCAAAAAGAGCGGCCTGACCGACGTCGACTTTTTGGTCTTTGATACGCACGGGGAATCCATTGGTCGGGGCTCTCATCCCCTAAGCTTTGATGATCGTTTAGATTACACTTATCCACCGTACGCACGGGCAAAATTTAACGAAGCCGGCATTCATGTGAAACAAGAAGTCAGCTTTCAGGGCGGCGATGGATACGTCTATTTCTCGCACCCGGACTTGGCTTTTGCCACGGTTTGCCGCTTGGTTGAACATGCTTTAAGCGATACCAAAGACACCGGGGAAAGCGATGCTTTTTACGAAGATACGGATTATTCGCTCGATTATTTCATGACCGTGACGGGCTTTAACGAACGGTTGATGGACAATAAAAATTACGCTGCCACCCTGAACTTGTTTGGCACAAACCTTTTGTATTCAACGGGGTCTCGCAAAGTTAAGCGCCAACACGAAGGCGGGGCTCAGGTTGATCTTGAACATCCCAGCCAGGTGCGCGCAATCCCCCACAACGGGATTTTGCAACAGATGGGCTATTTTTCAAACACCATCAGCGGCCACGGCAAAGCGATGATCAAAGATTTGGACCGGTTTGTTCAGGTCTATGAAAATTCAGACCGTTGCCGCCGCTTCACGTCAATGGTGGCGTATGCGCGTCATTTGTCCAGCTTGGACGCGATGCATGGCTATGTGTCTTTGTATGATCCGGCGATTTGGTTGCGCCGGGCCAGCATTGAAAAAGACCCCAAACGGGCGGAACAAATTCAAACTCTGGCGAATATGTTGCGCCACAGTCGCCGCCATGAAAAGGTCAATCGGGTTTACCGCATTTTCCTCAACGACACGCTGTATCTGGATAAGGGCTTAGCGGCGGTAAACGCCAAAGCCAAGTTACCGGATTTTGTGAACGAATGTGACGAAGATTTATTGCTGTTGCATGCRGTGCGCATTGCCTTGATTCAGGAAATCTTTTTGCTGGTGGCACGGATTCCAAAATTCTCCGACAGCCAAGATGCATCTTCGGTTGATCTGATCCACGAATTGCTGAATTTAGACGTCGAACATGCTTTGGGCATCTTGCGCAAAGCCTTCCCGGTCTCGGGCGTGTCGGCCGAAGCCAAAGAATTCGGCGAATCGGCCAGCTATCGCAGCGACGTCGAACATGGCTATGAACAAGAACACAGAGAACTGTTCGATCCGCTCGAAGAACTTTACGACCTAACACGCCGCGTATCTTCAGCCGTGGCGCATATTTCGGGGGCGATTGGGTAGAACTATTTTGTCACAAGCTTCATCGCCATGATGACGCCGGGGAAATAGTGTGGTTTGTCATCTAAATCCTCCCAAGGTGTTGGTTTAAGGGTAACGGGTATGCTCCAAGCGACGAGATCAGGAGGATTAGCATCGAATTTAGCAAGAAAATATTTTATGGATTTTCTTGCTATGTCTTTAGCTTGTGTAGGTTTTCTGTCGTCTGATGAGGGTACTTTTAAGGGGTAAAAGCATACGCCAATACGGGCGTCTTCGTTGCTATTTTTTTTTGCATCCTCTTTAGCAATATTCAATAAATTAGAAACATTGCGTGTGATCGGGATCGGAAGCCAGGCTAATTTGGCCTCAATAACAACTTCATGAAATTTATTGTCTTGAGCGTTTCGTGAAGACGCTATGTAGAGGTCTGAGCGCCCAGGGTAAGTCTTGACGTCTTCCTGATCATTATATTTTTCAGCAGAATATTCTTCAAGAGCAACAGCTCCAGACTTCCAAGCTCCAGCCGCTAAAAGTGAGATGTTCGCTCGTTCGTT
>NVSZ01000015.1 GCA_002732845.1 Rhodospirillaceae bacterium | reverse complement strand
TAATTGATGGTGCCGAAAGGACAGGCGATGGTGCAAACTTTGCACCCCACACATTGGCTATCGGAAACAACCTTGGCTCCGCCATCGGCCAGCGAGATCGCATCCACTGGACACGACTGCATACACCAAGCTTCATCGCATTGGGTGCAGGTGTACGGGACAAAGCGTCCTTCGTCATGGAAGTTGAAAACCTTAATCCGCGAATGTGCCGGATTCGACACGCCTTCATGTACCGTCGAACAAGCAACTTCACATTGCTCACACCCGGTGCACTTGCCGGAATCAATCACTAAAGCTCTTTCCATAAATACCTCCCATGAACATCCAATCTAATAGCGTCGGATTTGGGCGACATTTTGAGCCCTAAAAGGGCGAGTCCGCAAGCATTCTTTTTTAGATAAATTATGACAAACGGCCAAATTTTCTTATGACCTTATGCTGAACAAGGGTTTCAGAGCTTTCGAATATCATCAAGTTTTATCGGCGGGAGCATCCTCTTGTATGTTCGAGAGCATTTGCAAGGTGTTCAGGTCAAAATGCGAATTCAAAAATGAAGAGAATTCATTCGCCTTGTCCCGCGCGGTGCTGTTGCTGCTGGCAAAAAAGTCCTGAGGATTAACCAAGGTTGTCAAAGACGAAAAATCGTTCACATCCCCATATTCAGAGCCATATTGAGAATTTTGAATCAGGCGGTTTTTCAAGCGGTCCATAACATAATCTTTGATGTATTCCCCATCGACATCCAACGAAGCCTCTTGACCGTCTGGGTTATCCCCCTCCGCGACCTTGTTCGCCGCATCTTTCAAAAGATCTGAAAACTGAGACATTTGATCTTCGGTCAAATCATAACGCCGCGCATTTTGCAATTTTGCGTCTTCGGGAATCAAACTTTGGGCCGTTGAAACGGTGCTCATCTGTATATCCTTTTGATATCTACAGACAGCCTTGCAACTCTTATGCCGTTTTTAGGGAGGTGAAAACAGGCTTACCCTATTGTTTTTTATGATTTTAAGAACATTTCGATATGGCGTATTTTTCCCGCTCGGCAATTGTTGCCGCGCCATGATCTGAGGGGCTATTTTTTTCGCAGAATTTTGCTCTGAATTCTTCGATGGGCAAAGGCTTTCCATACAGGTAGCCCTGGATCATGGTGCAGCCCATTTCTTGGAGCATCGGGACTTCAAATTCGTGTTCCACGCCTTCGGCAATAACGCCTAGGCCTAAGTTCCGACCAATCGAACAAATCGCGGAAACAATCGAAGCATCGGCAGAACTTTCCATCATTCCGCAAATGAAAGAGCGATCAATTTTTAAAGTATCCAGAGGAAACTGACGTAAATACGCCAACGATGAATAGCCCGTACCAAAGTCATCCATAGACAAGGCAATGCCAATGCTTCGGATGTCTTTCATGGTGAGAATAGCCCCTTCCACGTCTTCCATCATCATGCTTTCGGTGATTTCCAATTCCAAGAATGTGGGGTCGCACTCGGTCTCGGTGACGATGTTTCGCACCACTTCCAAAAACTTAGGCTGACGGAATTGTTTGGGCGAAATATTCACGGCAACTTTTAAATATTTTCCATAGTCAATATTAATCGCCACAATGTCTCGGCACGCTTGTTCCAAAACCCACGACCCAATCGGCACGATCTGTCCGGTTTCTTCGGTCAACGGAATGAATTCAGTCGGCGACATCATGGTGCCGTCTTCTTGGGGCCAGCGGATCAAGGCTTCCATACCGCAAACCACACCGGTGGTGATGTCCACCTTGGGCTGATAATGCAGAACAAACTCTTCTTCTTTAACGGCTCTGCGGATATTGCTTTCCATGCGAATGCGTTCGGCCATATTTTTATTCATGGAATCTGAAAAAAAGGTGTATTCGTYGYYGCCNTNRCGCYWRRWCYKAAYCNRKGSATNKYTCNGMRYRKCSCAAAAGTTCGTTAATGCTTTCGCCATTTTCGGGATAAACCGAAATGCCTATGCTGACATTTAAAAAGAACTTCACGTCATCAAGCTCAAACGGTTCTTCGAACGCTYTCATCACCCGTTCAGCAACAATTGCCGCCCCTTCCCCGGTCTTTAGGTCGGAAAGAATAAACGAAAACTCGTCCCCGCCAAAACGCGACAAAGCATCGGCTTTGCGTTCTTTCTTTTCTTCCGCTTCTCCCGACTGGGCCAGTAAATCGGTTTGGCGGATGCAAGGTTCCAAACGTTTAGCGATGGATATCAAAAGTTCGTCACCCGCGAGATATCCAAATCCATCATTGATTTGGCTAAACCGATCGATATTCATCAACATCACTCCGGCTTTTCGGCCATAGCGATCAGAAACTTGAAATTCGTGTTCTAAGTGGTGACGGAACAAAACCCGGTTGGGAAGCCCGGTCAGGTGGTCGTAATACAAAAGCTTGTCGATGACGTCTTCGTTTTGACCTTCTTCATTGAGCTCATGAAAAACCGCCATGTAAAAAAGGGTGGCGCCGTGTTCATCTGCAAAGCGATCAATGCGCAACCATTTRGGGTATACGCTGCCATCTTTTTTACGATCCCAAATCTCGCCTTCCCAATGATTTTGCGCGTTGATGTGCATCCACATCCGCTTATAAAAATCTTTATTATGGCGGTTGGATTTACTTAAAGACGGACTTTGGCCCAAGGCATCGCCACGACTGTACCCGGTCATTTTTTCAAATTTAGGATTAACTTCGACAATCAAATTATCTTTGTCGGTGATCACTACGGCACGGGGATGGGAAAAAGACAGCGCTTTTAAAACGCAAAAAAGACTTTCACGACTTTCGCCTTGGATTTCCTTTAAGAAACCCTCTGGTATGAAATTTAGTACTTTTTTTTGGGCCAATGCCGACATTCTTCCCCCGAATAAGTCAAGCCACTACAATATTTAAGCTATTTGTAGTATATGGGGGAATACGTTGAAAAAAAACACTTATTATAGATGGAACTAACAAGGCTCTAGAACATATACTTGCATGTTTCCAAACTAAACACCTCCACAGCTGCTCCGTCGCGGGTATCCGAAGCATTGTTTTAGGCACAAAAAAACGGCGTCCTGGATACGAACGCCGTTTTTTTATACTCTTAAATGATCTGGGAAGGAGGGGGATTTAGAGTTCTTTCTTCAAAGAGAAGATGCCCCGCATTTCGCCCATTTTAAATCCACGTGCTTTGTCGTTTGGATAGAGGCTGTCCAATTTAGCGGCGACTTCTGGTTTGATGTCGCTGCCATGGCAAGCCAAGCAAGGTTTTCCGGTTGGAATGGCTTTAACCATGCGGAAGGTTTTTTTGCCGTCTTCGATGGTGACCATAGTTACAGCCATGTCTTTGGCTTTTTCACCATTGGCTTGACGCGCCAGCAATTCTTTAATCGCGCGCGCCTCAAAGGTATCAGGCTGGTTGTCTGTATTGCGCAGTTTGTGGCTAGACCGTTTGATCGTCCAACCAGAAGCCTCGGCCGTATGTTTGTCGGTGATGGGCATCGCTTTGATGTTGCAAACGCCAATGGCTGCAATAGGTCCGCCAGCTTTCATGCCTTTTTTCAATTCACCAACCAATTCCGTGGCAAAACCTTTGATCAGGCCTTTGCCTTCCATCATCAAAGCCTTGGTATCGACAGTACCGGCAGCATTCGCCGTGCCAGCCCACAATCCTGTAACGACCGCTACAGCAATAATCTTTTTCAACATAGACACAACCTTTCAAAACGTTTGAGCACCCCTTACTACCGCAAGGGTAACCTTAAATTCATAAACTCTAATATTGAATATTTCTAAGGTAAAATAGAAAAAAACGCAAGCTTGGAGTTTCTATGCTTGACCTTTGCGCTGAGACTCTCCAGATTCCAGATATCCGAGGGGCGGCCTGTTTTGAGGCCTGAGACGAACCCTTTGAACCTGATCCGGGTTATGCTGGCGTAGGGACGGGAAAATCAGAAAAGTCCTCCCGCTTTATGCCGCACCCCAAATTTTAAGGAGGCACTCCTGATGGATGCGCGCACAAATAACAAAATCAAAGTCACCACCGGGCCTATTCAAGGCTCTGAAAAATTCTACGTCGAATCTGAGCGCGGCTTAAAAGTCGCCATGCGCCATATTCCGCTTGAGCCCACATCGGGCGAAGTGCCCGTCGTGGTTTACGATCCATCGGGTCCCTACACCGACACCAACGTCAAAATCGACATTGAAAAAGGCTTAGACAAACTTCGCACCGAATGGATTATGGAACGTGGCGATGTCGAAGCTTATGACGGTCGCGAAATCAAACCCGAAGACAACGGCGAAAAATCATCTGTACCTGAATGCCCAGCGGCAACCAATCGCCCCTTAAAATCCAAGGATGGCAGCGCCGTAACCCAGCTGGCTTATGCCAAGCGCGGTATTATTACCAAAGAAATGGAATATGTGGCGGTACGTGAAAACGAAGGACGCAGCATGGCCACCGGTAAAGCTCGCGATGGCGAAGACTTTGGCGCCAGCATTCCTGATCATGTCACGCCTGAATTTGTACGCTCTGAAATTGCCCGTGGTCGTGCGGTGTTGTCGGCCAACATCAATCACCCGGAATCCGAACCAATGATTTTGGGCCGCAATTTCCTGACCAAAATTAACGCCAACATTGGCAATTCCGCATTGGCTTCATCCGTTGGTGAAGAAGTCGACAAAATGGTTTGGTCCATTCGTTGGGGGGCCGACACCGTTATGGATTTGTCCACCGGCAACGACATTCACAATACGCGCGAATGGATTTTGAGAAACGCGCCCGTACCCATCGGCACCGTGCCGATTTATCAGGCGTTGGAAAAAGCCAAAGGCATTGCCGAAGACTTAACGTGGGAAATGTTCAGAGACACCTTGATCGAACAAGCCGAACAAGGCGTCGATTATTGGACCATCCACGCAGGCGTTCGTTTGGCGCACATTCCGCTGACCGCAAGCCGCACCACGGGTATTGTGTCTCGCGGGGGATCAATCATGGCGAAATGGTGCCTGACCTATCACAAAGAAAGTTTCTTGTACGAACACTTCGACGACATTTGTGACATCTGTGCCGCATATGATGTGGGTTTGAGCCTTGGTGACGGATTGCGCCCCGGATCGATTGCAGATGCCAACGACGAAGCCCAATTTGCCGAATTGGAAACCTTGGGCGAATTGCAAAAGATCTCGTTCGCCAAAGACGTGCAAACCTTCATCGAAGGCCCGGGCCACGTGCCCATGCACAAAATCAAAGAAAACATGGACAAGCAATTGGAAGTTTGCGGCGAGTCTCCTTTTTATACGCTTGGCCCCCTCACCACCGACATTGCCCCCGGATACGATCACATTACGTCCGCCATTGGTGCGGCGATGATTGGTTGGTACGGCTGCGCCATGTTGTGTTACGTGACCCCCAAAGAACACCTAGGCCTGCCCGACCGTGACGATGTTAAGGTTGGTGTGGTCACCTATAAACTTGCGGCTCACGCGGCTGACCTTGCCAAGGGCCATCCCGGTGCACAAATTCGTGACGATGCCATGAGCAAGGCGCGTTTTGAATTTCGTTGGCGCGATCAGTTCCATCTGGCGCTTGATCCCGACACCGCCATGAAATACCACGACGAAACACTGCCCGCCGAAGGCGCAAAAACCGCGCATTTTTGTTCCATGTGTGGACCAAAATTCTGTTCCATGAAAATCAGCCATGAAATCAAAGAAGTGGCTGAAAAAGGCATGGACGAAATGAGCCAAAAATTCCGCGAACAAGGTAGCAAAATTTACCACAAAACCGAAGCCGCTGAATAACCGCCGAGGGGCGCCCCCCGTTTTGCTCAGAGAGGAAATCGCCCTTTGGAAAGCCTGACCTATGACATCTTGGCCTTGTTGTTTGTGGCGGGGCTGATTGGTGGATTTGTGGATTCCATTGCGGGCGGTGGCGGATTGATTTCCGTCCCCGCCCTTTTGGCTGCCGGCATTCCGCCCGTGGCAGCCTTGGCCACCAACAAAGCCCAGGCCATGTTCGGGTCGTTCACCGCCATGCGCAGCTATGCCAAAAAAGGTCATGTGAACTTAGGCGACATGAAACTCGCCATTGCCTTTACCGCCGTTGGCGCGATTTTCGGCACGTTTTTGGCGCAACGTATGCCACCGGATTTGTTGATGCAGGTGATCCCGTTTTTGCTGATTGCGGCGGCTTTGTATTTCAGCTTTGGTCCCAAAATTGGCCACGTCGACCGCCATCATAAAATGGAAAAAACACCCTTTTATGCGATATTTGGTCTTTTTCTGGGCTTTTACGATGGCTTTTTTGGTCCCGGCACCGGATCGTTTTGGACCTTGGCCTTTGTCGCTGTGTTGGGTTTTAATATGTTAAAGGCCACGGCCCATACCAAGGTCGTAAATTTCACCTCGAATTTCACATCGTTCCTGTTTTTTGCTTTTTCAGGGCACGTGCTGTGGGTTCCCGCCGCGGCCATGGCGCTGGGGCAATTGATCGGCGCTCGCTTGGGCGCGAACCTCGCCATGAAACACGGCACCAACCTGATCCGCCCGTTACTGGTCACCGTATCGTTGATCATCACAACCAAACTGATTTATGATGACCCCAGCAATATCGTTCATGCCTTTATTTTAGATCTTATCCAATAGGAATTTATAAAATGCCGCCCTCCCCCTTTGAAGCCCATATAGATTTAAAAAAAATGCGGTCTCAGGTGGTGTTTGGGGGTGTGGGCAGCGTTGGCGCTTTGGTGTTTTTGTTCAATGCCCGCAAGTCGGCTTGGACGATGGACCAAGGCATCGAAGCCATGGTTCCGGCCCTGATGGGTTTGGGCGTTTTTGTCTTGTTTGCGGGCTTGATGTTTAAGGCCGTAAAGGCTCTGCGCGATCCGAACAAAACCGTCGTCTTGCGCATTGACGATGGGGGTGTATCCGACACCCGTGTGAGCAATACAATGATTCCTTGGCCAGCCATCAACAAGGTCGAAGTGATCGATCTTGGCAACACCAGCCGCAGCCAGAAGCAACGCAATGAAGACCATAACAAAGCCCCCATTCATGCCATTTGCCTGCACGTTAAAAACGCCACAGACTATTTAAAAGGCGAAGGCGCTTTAGCGGCARCGACAAAGGCCGTCAACAAGGCCACCGGGTTTGACGAAATCATCATCAACCCCGCAGGCCTCAACACCGATGCGCACGCCATTTACGAAGCTCTGGTCGCTTATTTGATTTCTAAGAAATAATACGCACTTAAGACTCAAACCCAATAAAAAAACCGATGGAACTTTATCCACCGGTTTCTTAAGAAAATTGTTTTGTCGCTTAGACTTAAGCGTGATCTTTGCCCAATGGATCAAAGTTAGCTTTAACTTGTTCCGTAGCAACACCCATTTGGCGATCCATTTCAGCGCGCAAGTCGTCTTCGCTGACGTTGGTATTGCGTTCTTTAAAGTCGCCCATGACTTTGCGGATTACGTCTTCGATGCCGGGTTCGTCCAAATCAGAGATCACAACCGCTTTAGCATAGGCATCCGCATCAGCACCTTCGATACCCATTTTATCAGCAGCCCACAGGCCAACCAATTTGTTGCGACGAGCTTCGGCTTTGAACTTCAGTTCCTCGTCGAGCTTATTTTTCGCTTCAAAGCTTTGCTCGCGGTCATGAAAGCTGTCAGACATAATGGCGTAATCCTTAAGTTAAGAGGTCAATCGCAACGGAACCATCCGTTTGAATTCTGCCGCAATTTGCCAGTTTGTGAGACAAAGGGAAAGCCTTTTATGCACGATATAATAATTGTAGCGTATTTTAGCTCAAAATCGCCGCCTTTTTCTCCATCAATCGGTGTTTTGAGGCGTTCGAATGATTGTTTTGTCGGATGGAGAGTGCTATATCAGCACCTTCTTTTAGACTGTTTTGAAAGCGGCGATTCTTAAATCCCCTTCAACACCATCAGGAACAAACATTATGGCCAAACGCAGGAAGCTCTACGAAGGCAAAGCAAAAGTTATTTTTGAAGGCCCAGAACCCGGAACCGTGGTTCAATACTTCAAAGACGACGCCACCGCCTTTAACAACAAGAAAAAAGGCACCATCACCGGAAAGGGCGTGTTGAACAACCGCATTTCCGAATATTTGATGCTGTGCTTGCAAGACATTGGCATTCCCACACATTTTGTCCGCCGCCTGAACATGCGCGAACAATTGGTGCGTGAAGTTGAAATCATTCCGGTTGAAGTGGTCATCCGCAACATTGTTGCCGGATCCTTGGCCAAACGATTTGATATGCCCGAAGGCACCCCCCTGCCCCGGTCCATCGTCGAATATTATTACAAGTCCGACGAATTGGACGATCCGATGATTTCCGAAGAGCATATCACCGCCTTTGGTTGGGCCACCCCACCGGAATTGGACGAAATCATGTCTATGTCGCTGCGCATCAATGATTATTTAAGCGGCTTGTTTTTGGGCATCGGCATTCGTCTGGTGGATTTCAAATTGGAATTTGGTCGACTTTGGGACGAAGATCAGATGCACATTGTTTTGGCCGATGAAATCAGCCCCGACAATTGCCGCCTGTGGGATGTAAAGACCAGCGAAAAAATGGACAAAGACCGTTTTCGCCGGGATTTGGGCGACGTTGAAGAAGCCTACCAAGAAGTCGCCAGACGCCTTGGCATCTTGCCCGAAAGCGGCCCCGGCGATATGCCCGGTCCCGACACCCTTCAATAACTCTTTTTGAAAAGCACGCCCCCATGAAAGCCAAAGTCCACGTCACCTTAAAAAACGGCGTCCTTGATCCTCAGGGTAAAGCCATCGAACACACCTTGCATTCGCTAGGCTTCGAAGGCCTAAACCAAGCGCGCCAAGGCAAGTTCATCGAATTGGAGCTCGCCGAGACCGATCCGGACAAAGCCCACGCTCAAGTTGACGAAATGTGCAAAAAACTCCTCGCCAACACGGTCATCGAAAACTACACCATCGATATTGAAGGCTAAGGACGAAGCTCATGAAAGCCTGTGTTATTGTTTTTCCCGCGTCAAACTGTGACCGCGATATGAAGGTTGCTTTGGAGGCCGCTACGGGGTCGGCTGTGGATATGGTGTGGCACCGTGAAACCGATCTTACCGGTTATGATTTGGTGGCTGTGCCCGGTGGTTTTTCTTATGGCGATTATTTGCGGTGCGGGGCCATGGCGGCACGCTCCCCAATTATGGCGGAAGTCATCAAGCACGCAAACCGCGGCGGTCACGTCCTTGGTGTCTGCAACGGTTTTCAAATTCTTTGCGAAAGCGGATTATTGCCGGGCGTATTGATGCGCAATGCCAATCTGAAATTCATTTGCAAGGACTTGGAATTGACCGTTGAACGTAACGATACCGCCTTCACCAATGGCTACACCGTTGGTCAAACCATCACGTTCCCGGCGGCCCATCATGATGGCAACTATTTTGCCAACTCTGAAACCCTCAAACGCGTTGAAGGCGAAGGTCAAGTGGCATTCCGTTATGTGAACAACCCCAATGGCTCTGCTGATGATATTGCGGGTGTATATAATGAGGCCGGCAACGTGTTGGGCCTGATGCCTCACCCGGAACGCAGTGTTGAGACGCTGCTTGGCGGACTTGATGGTAAACCCATGTTTGACAGCCTCGTCAAAACAGCAGCGGCATAGGCGAGATTAAAGATTATGAGTGAAATCACCCCAGAAATCGTCAAAGAACACGGCCTGAATGAAGAAGAATACCAAATGGTATTGGACATCATGGGCCGCGAACCGAACATAAACGAGCTTGGCATTTTTTCCGTGATGTGGTCCGAACACTGTTCGTACAAATCGTCTAAAAAATGGTTAAAGACCCTGCCCACCGAGGCCCCATGGGTTATCTGTGGTCCCGGCGAAAACGCGGGCATCATTGATGCGGGCGATAACGACGCGATCATTTTTAAAATGGAAAGCCACAATCACCCCAGCTATATCGAACCTTTCCAAGGTGCGGCAACCGGTGTCGGTGGCATCATGCGCGATGTGTTCACCATGGGTGCTCGGCCCATTGCCAACTTAAATGCTTTGCGGTTTGGTGTTCCCGAACACCCAAAAACCCGCCATCTGGTCCACGGTGTGGTCGAAGGCATCGGCAGTTATGGCAATTGCATGGGTGTGCCAACCGTTGGCGGCGAAGTCGAATTTGATTCCAGCTATGACGGCAACATCTTGGTCAACGCCATGTGCATTGGTCTGGCCGAAGCCGATAACATCTTTTATTGTGCGGCGGCGGGTATTGGCAACCCGGTGGTTTATGTGGGTTCTAAAACCGGACGTGACGGTATTCATGGCGCGACCATGGCATCGACCGAGTTTACCGCCGATACCGAAGATAAACGACCAACCGTTCAGGTCGGTGATCCGTTCACCGAAAAGCTGTTGTTAGAAGCGTGTCTGGAATTGATGCAGACCGATGCGATTGTCGCCATTCAGGATATGGGGGCGGCGGGTCTGACCTCATCATCTTTTGAAATGGCGTCTAGCGGCGGTGTTGGCATCGATATGAATTTAGACAACGTGCCCCAACGCGAAGAAAACATGACGCCGTACGAAATGATGTTGTCAGAATCCCAAGAACGCATGTTGATGGTCTTAAAACCCGGCAAAGAAGACATGGCGAAAGCGATCTTCGAAAAATGGGAATTGGATTTTGCGATCATCGGCACCATCACCGATACGGGCCGCATGCGGTTGTTCCACAAGGGCGAAATGGTTGGCGATTTGCCGATCAGCCCGCTGGCCGATGCTTCCCCTGAATACGATCGCCCATGGGTACCGACGCCTAAACGCGATCCGTTGAAAGCCGAAGATGTTCCGGCCCCCGATAACATGATGGACGCCTTAAAAACCCTGATCAGCACACCGAACGGCTGTTCCAAACGTTGGGTTTGGGAACAATATGATCACATGGTCATGAACGACACCGTGGCGCGCCCCGGTGGCGATGCGGCGATCGTGCGTATTCACGGCACGACAAAAGGCGTGGCCACCACGTCCGACGTGACGCCGCGTTATGTGTTCGCCGATCCGGTCGAAGGCGGCAAACAAGCCGTAGCAGAAACCTATCGCAACATCACCGCAACCGGAGCCACACCCAAGGCGATCACCGACAACATGAACTTCGGCAACCCCGAACGTCCCGAAATCATGGGCCAGTTTGTGGGCGCTTGCGAAGGCATTTCGGCGGCCTGTATCGCGCTGGATTACCCGGTCGTTTCGGGCAATGTCAGCCTGTATAACGAAACCAACGGCCAAGGCATCCTCCCCACACCGACCATCGGCGGCGTTGGCCTGATTGCGGATGTCTCTCAATCCATCGGCATGGCCTTTACGGCTGCGGGCGAAAGCATCATCTTGATCGGTGAGACCTCTGGTCATTTGGGTTGTTCTCAATATTTGGCGGAAGTTTTGGACCGTAAAGACGGTCCGCCTCCAACGGTTGATTTGGCCCTTGAACGCAAGCACGGCGACTTTGTCCGGTCCGAAATCTTGGCTGGCAACATCACCGCATGTCACGATTTGTCCGACGGCGGTTTAGCGGTCACCTTAGCCGAAATGGCGATGGCGTCCGGCTTGGGAGCTGAAATTTCGGATGCAAGTAACGGATTGGTGATGCACGGTTGGCTGTTTGGTGAAGACCAAGCCCGCTATGTCGCCATCACCAAAGACGCTGATGCTTTCTTAGTCGCGGCGAAGTCTGCGGGCGTATCGGCAACAAAAATTGGTGAAATCGGTGGCGAGGCCTTGAATATTGAACATGCCGGGACCATATCCGTATCCTCAATGCAAGACGCCCACGAAGGATGGATGCCTGAATTTATGGCTCATCCCGATTTTGAAGATTAAGGATACCACCGAATATGGCCATGGAAGCCGCTGAAATTGAACGCCTAATTAAAGAAGGCCTGCCCGATGCCGAAGTGCACATCGATGATCTTCGCGGTGATGGCGATCATTATGCCGCACGGGTGATTTCTAAATCCTTCGTCGGCAAAAGCCGAGTTCAACAACATCAAATGGTCTATGCGGCGCTTCGGGGCAGCATGGATCAAGCCTTACACGCGTTRGGCCTGCAAACCTCCAYCCCCGAMGACGCATAAANGYCCCCYWAAAGGAAAAATAAWATGAGTGATWCYGTAAACGCACGCATCGAAGACGAAATCAACAACAACGATGTTGTGGTCTTCATGAAGGGCAATCCCATGTTCCCCCAATGTGGCTTTTCAGCCACCGTTGTTGGTGTATTGACCCACATGCAAGTTAAATTCAAAGGCGTAGACGTTCTGCAAGACGCCGAAATTCGTGAAGGCATCAAAGCCTATTCCAGCTGGCCGACCATTCCCCAACTGTACGTCAAAGGCGAATTTGTTGGTGGCTGTGACATCATCCGCGAAATGCACGAAGCCGGCGAACTGCAAGCCCTGTTCGGCGACAAAGCGATTGCGTTCAGCGAAGGCTAAGCTTTCGCCACATCTGATTTAAAAAAGCCGCTCCAAACTGGGGCGGCTTTTTGTTTGGTGGATCACATCCCCCCGCTAAGGGGCATTGCGCCTTAGCGCCACCAGTCTGTCGAGTTTTCAATTTCTGTTTCATCTTTATTCCCCTACGGGTCATTACGATGAACACGAACTAAATCTGGACTAAAATTCCTGAGCCTGACGAATAAGTTTTAAACGAAAGGATGGAAGAGCGGTGTGCTCGGTCAAGCCTAATTCTCCAGGACGTCCCGGATACACAAGCACGCCATCGCCGTTGCCACTGAAATTCCACGGATCGACAAGAACGTCTATGCCCTTGCGGTACAAGGCATGGCCTTCTACGGCATGATAATAAAGGCCGGCATTGGCATTTGATCTGGACAAATCGTTGAAATAGTCTTGTATCCGGCGCGCAGGTCGATCAATCAAAAAGTCAGGGCGTCCGACTTCTGGCCCCGGTTCTCGTCTGGTATCATTCCTATACGCGCGGTTTGGTCCACATGACCCCATGCACGAGGCATAGGGCCAAGTTGACTTTCCATCATACCCCGTTTCCTGACGGTCCCATGCGGCGATGTTTGGGGCGAAGATATCAATCAAGTCTTTGAGGTCGCGTCGATAAGGCACGGTAACCATGGTCAGTACACTTGGGGAAAATTTTCGGTACTGTCTGAGCTCTCGTTTAAGAGCCTCTAAATCATGAGGTTCATCACGGACGTATACCCATGCGCGTCCCGTCAGGTTTTGCTCCTGAATGGTCTGTTCTAAAGCCTGTAAATATGCTTGGCGGTTTTGATAATGCGTTTGCCTTGGGAAGTTTATAAATCGTTGTTGGTCATCATTCGCCAATTGCCAGAATGAAAGCCCGTTATTGCGGCCAGCTTTTAAGTCTAAACGTCCTCCTGAGATAGGCGGAACACGGACCCAAGACTGAATAGGCGTGATGTGGTGGTCTTGAAGCAATTTTTTATATTTTCGCCCCAATTCGGCTTCACGGGGGCAATAGGTTTTGCAATGGCCTTTGATTAAAAAGGAATTGCTAAGACCAAYAYRRRWTRKWYYWKARRYMRYRSKRRWRCRSYSSMKTAKARTKRMRYYGRTACRAMCCWMKWYGYMSCCGGTSAARMRACKYAYRGTAMCTTCGCGTTCAGGTTTCCATTCAATTAACCGAAAGGGAGAGAGGTTGCAGGTGGTCTGGTTCCATGGTGCCAGAATATCATAATACGTTCCCGGTTTCCCGGCGGTTGAGCTTGGTGATGTTAATTTGGAGGGTAAAATCACGTATATGGTCGCATCAGAAATAGAAACATTAAGGGGTTTGCAGGCAAATTCTTTCCCAATGCCCACAATAACCACGACATGGCCACCTGAAGGAACGGTCCGTTGCGTTTTTAAGCGCCAATCTTTGGAAAAGGCAACCTGTTCGATGGTTTCAAGGACGACAAAATCGTAAGAAAAGATCGTTTCTTGATTGACCARTTTGGGGYAGCCCCCTTCCCCTCTAGTCGTCATAAAAAAGCTAGCGAAGAGGATGATCGACGACGTGAAAGCAACAAGGCGAACAAATGATCCCATCAGGATGCATCCAGTACAGTCTCTTTCCAGGCAGCCTTTTTCCGATAAATTGTTGCCGCACTGATGCCGAGGTAATGAGCGGCCTCTGGTACGTTGCCCGCGCAGATGTTCAATGCACTCTGAATAGCTTCTATCTCCATTTTGGCAAGTGGAAGAATGCTTGAAACGTCATTGTTGGACTGCTGTGGTGGTGGGGATGGAATAGGCATCGTTAGATGTGCTGTGGGTGGGGACGAAACGGTGGGTGCGCGTTCGGCTGGCTCACCATCTAGGGGGGCTGGTAACATTAATTGTTCTACATTCTTACCATCGTGAAGAACGACGATGTTGCGAATTACATTTTGAAGCTGGCGGACATTTCCCGGCCAGGAAAAGGCCTGTAGGGCGCGTTCAACTTCCGGTGAGAAGCCTTCGAAAGATTTGCCTTCTTCTTTGCTGTAGAGAGATAAAAAGTGTTTTGCGATTTCTAAGGCATCGTCTTCGCGTCCCCGAAGTGGCGGCAATTGAACGGGTAAGACATGAATGCGGTAATAGAGATCTTCACGAAACCGACCTGATGCAACTTCTTCCCACGGATCACGATTGGTGGCGCAGATAATCCGCACATCGACATCAATGGTTTTATTGCTGCCAACGGGTTGGATTTGGCGCGTTTGTAAAAAGCGCAACAATTTTGGCTGAAGACTGATGTCCATCTCACAAATTTCGTCCAAGAATACAGTTCCGCCATTTGCTTCTAGGGTTGCCCCTTTACGATCTGCGATGGCCCCTGTAAAGGCCCCTTTGACATGCCCAAACAATTCACTTTCGATTAGGTCTTTGGGGATGGCGCTGCAGTTAATGGCGACGAACGGTCTATTCTTTCGGTCACTCGCTTTATGAATAGCCTCGGCACAGACTTCTTTACCTGTGCCACTTTCGCCGGTGATAAACACACTCGCTTTGCTTTGTGCAGCACTATCAATCATGCGGTAAATGCCCTGCATGACCAAAGATGATCCAACAAAGCCATGGTATTCATGACGATCAATTTCTTCTTGATATGTTTTAACAACCTTGTCCAATGTTTGGCGCTTTAAGGTGTTGTCCACGGTGGTGAGAAGGCGCTCTTTGTTAAAGGGCTTCACCAGAAAATCACTTGCGCCAAGTTTCATGGCATCAACAGCATTTTTCATGGATCCATCGCCCGTAATGACAATGATGCTGACGGATACATCTTGGTCAATGACATGCCGAAGAATGTCTAAGCCGTCCATATCCGGAAGACGTAAATCCAAGAGCATGAGATCTGCTCGTCCCGACGATAATTCCTCGATGGCTTCTGCACCTTGAACAACGTGGGTGACTTCATATTGGGCACTTGTAAGGTACTCGCAATAAACACTGGCGATGCCCCTATCATCTTCGACTAAGAGAATTTTCTTGGACATTTGGGCTCTCCTGCCAAGTCTGCTAATGTATTACTTATCATTCTCGCAATTGTTATGCCGACAAGTGAATTATTGTCTCAATTTACGAAGCAAACTGAAAATAAAGTCTTTTTCTCATTCCCTTTCATATATTGAGAGTCAGACTCACAATATCAATCTCATTTTGAGATTTTTTTTGCGAAAATCGCCCAAATACCCTGACTTTTCTCATCTCGCAGTCGGCACGATTTGTGCTCTCTATTATGAGCTACAATAGGATCAGGAGGCACCAATGGTAAAACGTATGTTTGGAACAGATGGCATTCGCGGCAAGGCTAATGCCGGGCATATTACGGCAGAAACCCTAACGCRRATTGGCATGGCTTTGGGGGCCTTAGATTGTCCGGATGAACGGATGCGCGTTGTCATTGGTAAAGACACGCGATTGTCCGGATACATGATTGAATCTGCATTAACGGCGGGGCTTGTTTCGGTCGGGGCCGATCCAATTTTAGTTGGCCCCATCCCGACACCGGCCATTGCCATGCTGACCCGATCATTGCGCGCAGATTTCGGTATTATGATCACCGCATCGCACAATCCGTATGAAGATAACGGCATTAAAATCTTTGACCGAAACGGTGCAAAAATCTGTAATGAAGTTCAACGCAAAATCGAGAGCATTGTTACGGAAGCTAAAAATGTTCCATTGGTTGACGCAAAAAGCTTTGGTCGAGCACAGCGGTTAGATGATGCTCAAGGACGGTATATCGAACACGCAAAAAACACCCTAGACCATAATGTGTGCTTCGATGGTATGCGCATCGTTTTAGATTGTGCCCATGGCGCTGCCTATCGAGTTGCCCCAGAAATTTTGAAGGAATTAGGGGCCGAGGTGATTGCCATCGGTTGTGATCCAGACGGCTGCAACATTAATCAAGACGTTGGGGCCACGCACACCCAAACGATGCGCGCCAAGGTGCTGAAGGTCGGGGCTGATCTGGGCATCTCCCTAGACGGTGATGCCGATCGTGTGATTGTTTCGGATGAAGATGGTGCACTCATTGACGGAGACCAAGTCCTGGCCATGCTGGCGGAGCAATGGAAAAACAAGAATATCTTGTCCCAAAATGGGATCGTTGCAACCGTCATGTCAAATCTAGGTCTGGAGCAGTTTTTAAATACACTTGGTTTGGACTTGCAACGCACGGGCGTCGGAGATCGAGCGGTTGCTGAAAAAATGCGTTCCGGTGGCTATAATTTGGGAGGAGAGCAATCGGGTCATATTATTGCCGGAAATCATGCAACAACGGGGGATGGTATCGTTACCGCCTTGCAAATTTTGCATGGTCTCAAAGACGCCAATGCGCCCGCAAGTGTCGTCTGTCGAAAATTCAAACCCGTCCCGCAAATTTTACAAAATGTTCGCATTACTCAGCCCAATATTTTAGATCGTGAAAATATCAAAGAGGTTATAGAAACAGCTGAAGATAGTCTTGTCGGTCGGGGGCGCCTTCTGGTCCGCCAATCGGGAACAGAACCTATTATTCGCATCATGGGAGAAGGTGAGGATCGCGAGTTGATACGCAAAGTTGTTGAGCAGGTCTCGGATCGTATTGCAGAACCAGCATGACGGACGACCACGATATTTTCGCTATTACAGTTGCTTCTGGGGCAGAAGCTGCGCGCCAGGCTCGTGTCGCTTTGAAGGTTGCCATGATTAGAGCCAGTGTTCCCAAAGTTCACCAAGATGGTTTTTTATTAGCGACTGCGGAATGGATCACCAATTTAGGAGAGCATCCCGAACCACAGCCCGATAAAGTTGACGTCTGTCTTGTGCGCATAGGCAGCACATATGTCTTTGAAATAATAGATGATGGAAGCGCATTTAAACATTTCGAACAGTTAGCATGGAACGACGCCCCACCTCTAGATTTGAATGATTCAGGAATGGGCCTACGCATGATCGCTCATTATTTTCCAATCATGACGTACACATCTTCAAAAGACGAAAACCGCTTGCGGCTTCAATGTCACCTTTCGGAAGTTGTTGATAAACCGACCATACTTTTGGTCGATGACGACCTGGTTGTTCGTAAACTCTATGGCGAATTTTTAAATGGTGCATACCAAACATTTCTTGCAGATGGTGCAGATGAGGCTTTGCAAATTTTACGGCACACTGCCGTTGATCTTATTATTTCAGATATTGTGATGCCAAATGGGGCTTCTGGTCTTGAACTCTGTACGAATATTCGCCAAGACAAATCCTTGGAAACCATTCCTTTTATTTTTCTGACCGGGGAAACAAGCGATCAAACACGCAAGGCGGCTCAGGGACTTGCCATTGATGACTATCTCTTAAAGCCCGTCCGCAAGTCAGCTTTACTCAGCTGTGCAGAACGGATCATTTTAAATGCTCAATTTATTAGAAATAGGCTGGGTGATCGTTTTGATGAAAGCCTCACGCGGCTTCTTCATCCCTCGCTTCCAAACCAACTGGGGAAATATAATGCGATTGTGCATACTCGGTCCGCCGAAGCGGGTGGTGGAGATCTTCTTTTTCATCGCCGCATTGGTGATGATACGATCATCGTGTTAGCAGACCTTATGGGACATGGAAGCCAGGCAAAATTTTACAGCCATGCCTTAGCGGGATACCTGTCTGGCCTGTTAGCCGCAACAGAAACCTTATCAACGAGTGCCCTTCTTGGAAAACTTAATCAGTGCTTTAAANTTGATCCCTTGTTGGCACAAACGATTGCTACAGCAATGGCTGTGCAAATTTCAGATAACGGGATTGTTCAGATTTCGAATGCAGGTCAACCCGAACCCATTTTGATTGGCAAAAGTGGCAATAGTCGAGTGCCGATTTCTGGCCCCCTTCTCGGACTGAACCAAGAGTCCGTATATGATAGCTATCAATTGAACTTGAACCACAAACAACGGTTATGCCTACATACGGATGGGCTATCAGAACTTGGAAATGCGCCTGATGCTCATAGTCAGAACTATGGTGCTATCACCAATATGTTTCAAGAAAGCTGGCCGCTGTCTTTGACCGCGGCCGCTCATCATGTAGAGCAACTTATCAATCAACTGCTTACGGAAGACTTAAGCGATGATCTTACGTTTGTAATGTTGGAATATGATCATTAGATCGCTTGATTTAAGAACGTGGAGTTCTGAATCATATTGCGAACCTTCTTCATAAATTTTGGAGCAACTCCATCAAACCTTTTCGTTTCGCGGATCAATTCATCTGCTAGGCCAGGAGCATGGCGATCATTCAAAACAGTGCCCAGTAAGTGAGCATTAGTCTTGTTGAGCTTGCCGCAGGCCTCCATCACGCTGGTCTCTGATGTCTGTCCGGTCTGGACAACAACAACGGCTCCATCGCATGCGGCACATACGTTTTCTGGTGGAATATTTTCTTGATTGCAAACCGTAAGGGGAGACGTATCTGCGACGATACAGTCAAAATTGTTCTGCCAATTGTTGAAACAATCCCGCAATTCATGTGTCCCACGTACACGTAACCAATCACTTTCGACCGTCGGCGCTGGAAGAATGGAAAGGCCCGTTTGTGACAAGGCTACGATATTGTCATGTGCGGACTCATCACCCGGAAACCAATGTGTTGAAGGGATGCCAAGACGCTGACCTACGGATGGATTACGCCGATTGAAATCCACCAGTAATGTTTTCCGACCCATGGCTGCCGCATATCGCGCAAGAGCGTAGGCTAAGGTTGAAACGCCTTCTCCATCGTTGATGCCTGAAATTGCCAGAGAGAAAATGCCGGTGCCTAATGTTCGAGCGTAGACATCTTCGATTTCCATGTAGTGAATGGGCAGTGGGATCATGGCGTTACGTCCTTGTTCTTATAGGCCACTGGCGAGGTGAACCAATGACAGTACCGATACAGCGTCGCGTATAGCCGTTGAGGCAATGCTCCAGGCCCCTTCTTCTTTGTTGGGGATATAGATTGTGTCACCTGCACGAAGTACGGGGAGTTTAGAGAAATCGCCAGAACGAGCAAATTGGACCAAGTCAAATAACCGAGATGTCTGCTCACCATCTGCATTCGAGACCACGATAATTTTTTCCTGTAAGGCCTCCGTAGTCGGACCGCCCGATTCAGCCAGAACATCAAGGATGGTGAGCGTGTCATCGAACACATAACGCCCCGGTTTGTTGATCGCACCTAGAATACGTACAGACGTTTCCTTAGGTGTGTCGCGCCAATCACTGGAACGTTGAGGGATAAAGATGACGTCCTCTGGTTCAATTCTGGGCAACATGCTTTCATCACCGGTGCGGAAATATAAAGASAGATCCACGTTTGAAACGCGCGATAGATCTTCATTGCGATGTGAAATTTTTAMRWTYSKAARATCGGCATTGNCCGTTGGCCCTTGTGCAGCGGCGAGGATATCTAAAAAGTTCAATTCTTCATTAAATCCATATCGCCCGGGGGCCGTGACACCGCCAAAGACATAAATAGAACTTTCAGAAGATTGACGGACCCACTGAGACCTATTGTCATTCGGATCTTTGGGAAGTTCGGGAACAACGACGGTATCTCCAGCAGCCAGGACCGGCATGTCGGACATGTTGCCGCCTTTATCGAAAAACTTTTTGAGATTAAAGGGAATGCCATTTACAGAACCAGCCTTGTCAGTTTTAAGAACTTGAACATGGGCGGTGTCAGCTTCGGCTTTAGGTGCTCCAGAGATGGCTATCAAGTCCAATAGGGACATGCCCTTGGTGAAATCATAACGTCCAGGACGGGCAACGGAGCCAATAATCCGGATTGTTCTTTCTCCGCCTTGGACACGTTCAACAATCTGGGGAACATAGATCGTATCCCCAGCAATCAAAGACGGGAGAAGGTCGGATCGTCCGGTGTCTAAGTAGGACCGTAAATTGAACGGCATTGGTACACCATTTGAAATGATCTTTATTTTATCAACGGCGGCATAGCGGGTTACGCCACCGGCGCGCATAATCATGTCGACGATAGAGTTGGAGCCCTTATAGGCAAAACTTCCGGGACGGTGAACCTCTCCAAAAACAATAACGGCTTTGTCTTTATCTGAGGCATCTCCGGCGGCTGTTAAGGTCCGAGCATCGAAATTCACTTCAACGTTACCCGTCAGCGGCGATGCCGGCACGAAGACATGGTCCATGGATTTCAGGAACGGAATTAAAGATGGGTCTCCGGTATCAAGATATTTTTTATAATTAAACACGATGACTTGCTCGCCACGGCGAATCTGAACCTTATCAAGCTGTGCCCCAACTTTAAGGCCACCAGCACTGTTAATGGCCATCTGCACGGTTGATGATTCATTCAAATCTTGCAGACCGGGGTGTTTGACATAGCCCATTACAGTGATAAGAAGGCGACGTTCTTTAAGTGTAATTGGTGTGCGTTCAAAGCCTTTAAATACATCATTTAACTTAACTTGTATCCGTTCGAAGGCTTCTGCTTGGCTCAGGCCTGCAACAGAAACAGAGCCAACTTCAGGCAATAAAAGGCGACGATGAAGGTCGACTTGGAATGGCTTATCAAAGGCGACTTCACCGGGAAGCAGTATGGACACCATATCACCGGGGCGAAGCGTATCCGGTTCGTTTGCAGAAGCCGGATACGTCAAAGTCAAAGTCAGGATGAGGATGCACAATATAAATTTGGTCATGGTAACAACTCCGCACGTAAGGAATGTTTTTGTCTTAGGTTGGCGCGCAGGCCCTGTATCAGGGCATCTAATTTGTCCAGATCAGTTCGAGAAGATTTAAGAAATCCTCCTTGGACGGTTCTGGTTGCACGGCTCAATTGAATATTCGTGATGATGAACGCCGCAGGGAAATAGTCTTTTGCGCCCTGTTCTTCAAGAGCAATAAGTTTCTTTTGGGCAGAAAACAAACGCACCTGTTCTGGTGTCTCACCGACAAAACTAATCGATAATTCTGCGGCTCCACTGTGGCCGTGTTGCGGCCAATTTGCGCAACCCGAAAGACCCAAGAAAGCGATAAGGATGGGAAGAACTTTTTTCATTTTACAGCACTCTTCGACACATCACTCATCTGTGTTGGGATGGTTTTGTCGATGCGCAAAAAAGAAAATATATCACCGGGTTGACCATGTACGCCTTTAATCAACAGGCTTCGGTTTGCTGCCGTCAGGCGTTTGAATAAAAAGACCAGTGCTCCGATTCCAGAAGAATCAATGAACTCGACTTTGTGGAGATCTATGATGACGTTGCAGGTCTTATTTTCCACAACATCTTCAAATTGACTACGCAGTTGTTTGATGGTTAATGCATCCATATCGCCATCGATGCTAATCATATGGGGGGCTGTTTGATCCTCTGATTTCATGACTTACTCCTATGACAGAAGGGTTCGCATCAAACCTCGCAAGCACTGGGCCAGTTGCTCTTCTGCATATTTTATCAATGAAATCAGTTAGATATAAAAAACGCCCATCACCCAAGGATTGAGGTGACAGGCGTTTATCATTTTGCGAGACAACCTGCGAGGCTGTAGAGGGATTATTGACCGCGTCCAGCAACCATCACCCAAAGAGTCCGAAACACGATTCTCAAGTCCATGGTTACCCAAGACCAAACGGCACTCAGGCTAAGGGCATAGGCATGATCGAAGGAGACCTTACGGCGAACATCATCTAAATCACGATCATAGCCTTGATAGACCTGCGCTAATCCGGTGATACCGGGTCTGAGACCGACAGTGCGCTCAGCAAAATAGGGGATAGCCGTTTCTAACTTCTGATAAAAGCCGGGGCGTTCAGGACGTGGGCCAATTAAGGACATATCGCCAATCAGCACATTCCAAAACTGGGGGATTTCATCTAATCGTGTTTTGCGGAGAAAGCGACCACTGTGCGTAACGCGCGGATCATTTTTCTGTGCCCATACGGCCCCACTCTTTTGTTCTGAATCGACACCCATTGTTCGAAATTTATACATCCAGAATAACGCCGTTCGATCCGCAAAACACCGCCCAATTCTTTGTTGGCGGTAAAATATTGGACCTGGAGTTTCTAGACAGATTGCGATCGCAATCAACGGCAAGACGGGAGCCGACAACAACARTCCGACACAGGCTGCCGCAATGTCGAACGTGCGTTTTAGCAAGGTCACGGGATGGGGCGAAAATYCAATGGCAATCATTGGGGTGTCTCCTGCCTAATTTGAGATGAAGCTTTAGTCCATGGCGCTTTTTCATGCCCTAAGAAATAGCGAAGCGATCCCACCAAATTCGCGACATGTCCCGCGACGATATAATGTAAAACGTCCAGTATGCGGAAATGACCTTTTTTAAAGGCAACGGTGCGTATGGCGACCGCTAAATATCCTGCGCATTGCGTGAAAAATATGACTTGAAATAGGATTGAGTCCAACGCCAGAATTGCGCTGCTTATAAAGCAAGTCAGCATGAGATAAGGCATGGCGACGCGCAGTACTTTTCCAGAGGCAAAAGCTAAGGCAACTCCACCTTGGCGAGGGTGGAGCAAGGCAACCATACGTATCACCTGTTGGGCATTTCCAGAAGCAATCCGGACTCTGCGTTTAAAGTCGACGTTCTCGTTAGAATGTTCAATTTCCAACGCAACAATTGTCGGATCATAAATTGCTTTATATCCATTGATGACGGCGCGCATCGGTAAAATAAAATCGTCGTTTATGNTGTCTGGTGGCAAAGCCTGCACGGCTTTTGCACGCATTAAATAACAAGCCCCATGGACACCCAGGGGAGCACCCAAGGCGGCTTCCCCAACCTTAACAGCGCGTTGATATTTCCAATATTCTTCTTCGCCAGCAGATCCGGAATTGTATAATTGATAGGTGCCAGCCACCACACCGACTTCATCGTCGTCAAAATGAGCGGCGGCACGCTCCAAGGCATCCACAGACATCAAAGCCGAAGCATCGGTAAAACATATGAGGTCACTTGTTATCGTTTCTAGAGCGTCATTTAGGACGGCAATTTTGCCTCGGTTCGTCTCGTGGGAAACGACCGTAATGGAATGATTTGCAGATTCTGCTTCATCCGCCGCCCACCGTGCGCGCGCAACCGTTTTGTCCGTGCAGCCATCACAACAGATCAGGATCGACAACTTTTCAAGTGGATAAATTAAACTGGTGAGGTTGCGGACTTTGTCAACAATGACCGCACTTTCATTGCAGGCAGCGACAACAATGGTGATCGATGGAAAGGCTCCCGAATGTGGTTGAGGAGTCTGTATGACATGACCGCGTGCATACCTTTTTAAAAACAAAGGAAACAAAGCGTGGTGATAAACAACGCCAAAGCCACTCAGGAAGACCAGACTTACAAGAACCCAATAAAAATCAGTCATTATATTTCTCCGCCAGCAGAAGTTTTTGATATGCGTTGATTACAGTCTCTAAATTTGCGTGGGCCAACGGGTAAGCCCGTGGGTCACCGGACCCCACGTTCGCTAAAGCCTGTCTAAGCCCTGTCGCTAAAGAACAAGGGCTTTCATCTGTAATTATTATTCCGGTTTTGGGGCACACGGCTTCACGCATGCCGCCAACATCGGTTGCAACACATACGACTCCAGAGGCTTGGGCCTCTAATGGTGATAACGGCATGCCTTCCATTTTTGAGGGCAGACAGAATACATTTAAGGCCTTATAAAATGTTGGCATGTCGTCAATACGCCCAAGAAAGTGTACGCGCTTCTCGGTGCCGAGGATCTGAACAAGATTCTTAAGTTCTTGCTCAAGACTGCCGGTTCCGGCAAGGGCAAGATGAACCGTTTGTGACATAAGAGCGTGAGCTTTTAATAAATGAGCTTGTGCTTTTACAGGCTCCATACGACCCGCACAGCCGATGATGGGAACGTTACTTGGCAAATCCAATTTTCTTCGAGCAGGTTTCATGTCGCCTGGTGAAAAAAGGTCACAATCCACACCATTTGAGATGACGATATACTTTTTCTTTGGAAGTACTTTTGCCAATTCATCAGCGACCAAATGAGAATCAGCGACAAGAATAGGCCTTACCAATGAGATCAGAAAACTTTGCAACATACGTCGACGGGCATCTTGCAAGTGCCACGCATCATGTTCCGTATGAACAACGCGGCGAATGCCAGCCAAGCGCGCAGCAAGCCCCCCGTAAAGCAAAGGGCCGACATGATGTGTTTGAACCGCAGTGGCGCCCAATTGATATAATAAGCTTTTCAGCTTGAACAACGTTTGAAAGCTGAGACCGGGTTGTTTGTTTAAAAAGTGAAGCTTGTCCATAAAGGGTTCAAGACGAGGCCAGGCGGCACAGGCTTCATCAGCTTGACCTTCAAGGCTTACGATGTGAACTTCCTGTCCCAAATTTGCACGTCTTAAAAAATCCAAAGCCATGGTTTCTATGCCTCCGGGTTTGAGATGTTGAACCACTTGAACTTGAACGCTACGCATGAGCGCTTACTCCTGTGTCATTTATATTGGTCATAGATAAATCGAGTGCATCTCTGTCCTCTGCAAAGCCATCATTGGGAAGAACGGGAATGCGCGTTAACACGGGTGCACCCGTTAATGTGCCAAGCACATCACGACGCCATATGGTCATATCAAGGAGTTCAGCCATTACAGCCAGCCCGCATCCCAATAGAATTCCACCTAAGACTCCAGCACCTATAAACACCAAAAGCGAAGGGTTTGAGGGGCCCACAGGTGTGAATGGGGGATCAATCACTTTCACGCGTTCGCGTTCTTCGGATCGGCTTAAGGCTCCCGTTAACTTTGCTTTTTGGTGACGCTCATACAGTTCATCAAAAGTTTTGCGTTGAACAGCAATCTCGCGATCAAATTCTTTTAAGTTACGTTCATGTTCGCCGAATGCAGAAACACTACTCTCAAGGTCGTTGAGCTCACTTTTCAAACTAGAGACCTCCTCTTGCAAACCATTCACGAGGCTTTCAGAGTCTTGGAGGTTTTGCAGTTGGGAGACCAAAAGCGGCTGCGTTGTTGCATCGTTAGGCGTTGTTTGCATAGAGGCCCGGTTCCACAGGCGTTCTAAATCATCTGCCGATAATTGGCGAACGGCGTGTAAGGCCTTGTCGCGTTCATTCTTTAAGCTTTTGAGTTTGCGCAACATGGCCTGAACAGTGGAATGACGGTCTGTGTAACGAGCTCGCAATACCGCGATATCGCTAAGACTCTGTACGATAGCCTCTTCAATACGGCCAATCACCGGGTCCGTTTGAACGAGCCGTTGACGTAGGCTATCGCGTGCGGCTTGTGCCCCTTCTAAAGATATGCGGCGGTCGGCTAAGTTGGCGCGGACCTTAGAGAGTCGATCTACGTTCGAGGCATGCAAGTTTGGCAATTCGCTTGCATATCGAGTTTTATAGTCAGACAACTTCTGTTCTGTAACCAACAGGTCTTTACGTCTTTTTTCAAGTTCTTCAATAAGGAAGATTTCAGATTTTGCAATTGCTGAACGTCCCGGTGAAATCACCTGTTCAATGAAGCGCATGCTGATGGTCCAAAGTARTTCACGCATACCTTCGGACGTTTCCGTTTTGAGAGAAATTTTGATGATGTCCTCACCGACCAGTTCTGCTGTCAGTGATTTGGATAGGCTGGCAATAACGCTCTCGCGTTCTTCGATCGGCATTTCATCTGAAATCATTTTTTGCTCAACGGCGACACCTGCCAAAATATGCCGGCTGTGGAGCAAAGCGTTTAGGGCTTCCATTCGGCTCTTCAGATTTGTGGCAACGGCCAAGTCTTCTAAAAAAGGGTTTAGTTTTGCGGCTTCTTGGATCAAAACCGTGGTGTAAGACATATATTTTTTTGGTGAAAGGACGCCGAAACCRAGGGCCAGTAACGGCATGATGACAATTGGAATTGCGATGAGGTAACGTCTCCTCCAGGCACTCCATAATAAAGCTGCTGCATTACGGACCAGAAAACTATGCATYGGGCGACCTCGCCTGCACTTGAATTYGACCAGGGCTTAAGTTTGTATCGGGTTTTACATGCACCTTGATTCCATTTTTTTTCAAAGCACGAGCAACAGCCCAACCAATTTGAAAGGATAAAGGATCTTCTGGGTTGACCATGATCATCACCTCATGATGGCCTTGCGCGATGAGGTTTTCAGCTAAACCTGCCAGCGGTTGTTTCGCTTGAACAGGTACAGGCCTTTCTCCACGGGCTTGCGCCAGCAGTTGCACGACGGAAATTTCCTGAGGGTGTTGGGGCGTATCTTTTGTGAACAGGTCTAACGGCAAAGACGTCAGGACAGGTAACAAGGACGTGACTTGGACGCACCCTGATAAAGACGCAACAGCAGCAACACAAATCATGTAATGAAATTTTTTCATGCCTCTTCCTCAAACGGGGTTTAAGAAGTGCGTTGCAATGCGAATGCCAGTACTTAAGTATCTGAATTTGTGTGCTTATGAKCTTCCAGCCTATGATTGTTTTCGATTATTCTCATATTGAGATGCATATTCATCATCCTGTTGATCATAATGCACAAAGCAATGACGACACGGCTTGTGCACGATCTTTCCAAGATTCATTTGCGACGCACTCATAACGTTTTGTGTGCTTTGTATCTGGGTGTTTCAACACATTAGATATAGCCTGTGCAAAAGCCAAAGGTTCGTCTTCAACTGAAATAAGGTCCCGGTAGTCGTCTAATGCCGGAAAGTTTGTGCTGACAATTGGCGAGCCTGTAGATAGATACTCGCGAAGCTTTAAGGGATTGCAAGCGCGGATCTGAGCATTATCACGAAAAGGAAGAAGCGATACGCTCCAGTTTTGTGCATATCCAGGTAATTCGTGATGAGGCTTTGGGCCTAGGAATTTGACGTTGTCCATGCACATCAGCTTCGATACATCGGTGCGAATATCACCAATAAAGACAAACCTCCATTCTGGCAGGGCCTGCGCCACTTGGCCTAAAAGCTCCACATCAAGCCAATCGGATATGCTGCCATAAAACCCCGCGACGGGATGGTCTTTGGGGAGGTCGGCAGGCCTTGGGCTTGGTGTCGAAAATAGATCTACATCGACCCCATGCGGGAGGTAAATTGTTTTTGATTTTGGGAATTTATCGGCGAGGGATTTGCTCGCCGCAAAAATGAGGTCGGCACGTTCAACCAGTCTTTCTTCGGCTTGGGTAACGTGGCTATGGTCGACGCCGGCTAAGCCTGAAAAATCGTCGCCACAATAATAAACAACGGCACGTTCATGAGAACAGCCAAGAAGGTCAACGGCGGTCGGAAGTGAGGTCCACAGTATTGGCCGCTCATCCGTGAGTTTCAACAAGGCTTGACGAATTTTAGGTCCCAGACTGATCCGATTAAAGTTTCGCTCGAATGTGTTTTGCGGCACCGGAATGACCAATGGGGAGACAACAGCTTGAGGTGTGGCTGTTTCTTGAATACCTTTGTTCGAAGATAGGGCGGACAAACCTTTTTTGAATACGCGGCCCATATCCGACATTGTAATTTTTGGACGGCGCAGACCAATCGAATTTACCCAAACAATATCTCGTTCATCCATTAAACAGCGGATGATATGCTGTGTGCTGCTGGGGTGTGCACCCCAGTCTTCTCCAAAAACAACCAAGGGCGCATTCATTGTACGCACTCTAAGATGTTCGGTTCGTCTTCCGGTTCGATACTCCGGATGACCTTAGCCGGAACACCCGCAGCCAAGACATGCGCCGGCAAGTCACGCGTGACAACGCTGGCTGAGGCTATGATGGTACCGGCTCCAACATGAACGCCTGCTAAAATGGTGACGCCGGCGCCCAACCAAACGTCGTCATCTAAGATTATATCGCCAACTTGATCGTCGGTATCGGGAAGACCTGCGGCTCTGTCTTTGGCATTCAGGGGGTGACCGGGGTAACCGGCAATGAAAGCCCGGCTGGCAATGCGGACATTGTTGCCAATTTCAACACGAGAGCCAACAGCAATCGTGGTCTGCCATCCGATACCTACATTATCACCAATGATCAAACTCGGCTTTGGCGCGCTGCTCCACCGCCCGGAAAATGTTGTGACACCAGATATGCGACAGTCTTTCCCAATACGAATAGATAACGGTCCAGTGACAAGTGGCATGCCGCCATATAAATAAAGGTGTGGGGAAGCGTTTTCYAGCCGTGATTTGAACAATGGAGTCCAGTAGGCCACCCGCAAAAACCATTCAATAAATCCCGTTATCAGCTTATGCAAGCCATAGAGACAGCGATGAATAACAGGGATCGTCGGGATTTGAAAATTGCGCATGCCAAAGTAGGTGCTGCGGAGCATACGCGCCGTAAGGCTGTCGTCTGTTTTAATCCAACTTTTAAGGTTATGAAGCATGATTATTCCACCGTCACAGATTTGGCTAAATTGCGGGGCTGGTCAATATCCGTGCCTTTTAAAGAGGCGACGTGATAAGCGAGCATTTGCAAGGGAACGGAATACAAAATAGGCKCGGTGAAAGGATCMCATTCAGGAACCACGAGGACATGCTCAACGTCATCACCAACGGCATCAATGCCAGCTTGGGTGCTCAGTAAAATAATATTGCCGCCCCGTGCACTGATTTCTTGAAGATTCGAAATAGACTTTTCGAACAGGGCATCATGAGGAGCGACCACCACCACAGGCACCTTGTCATCGATCAGCGCGATGGGGCCATGTTTTAACTCACCCGCTCCATAACCTTCTGCGTGGATGTACGATATTTCTTTAAGTTTTAGTGCCCCTTCGACGGCAACGGGAAAAGCGGTTCCTCTGCCCACAAACATTGCCGAGGTCGCGGCCTTCATGCTCTTGGCGACTTTGATGTAAGGGGCATCACTTTCAAGTTGCGTCTCTAGGGCATTGGGGACTTGGGCAAGCGCTGTTACCAGCTTGTTTTCATCTTTTGACGTTAATGTTTTGCGGGCGCGACCAGCGGCAATCGCCAAACAGGCAAGCGTCATCAATTGGGTCGTAAAGGCTTTTGTCGAGGCGACGCCAATTTCTTGACCGGCTTTGGTGTGAAGCACAATATCGGCTTCGCGGGCCATAGAGCTTTCAGCCACATTCACAATGGAAATGACAGTTTGACCCAAGGACTTAACGTAGCGCAGAGCCGCTAATGAATCCGCCGTTTCTCCGGACTGGGAAATGAACAGGGATACCCCATCCTTTGCCAACAGCGGTTCGCGGTAACGAAACTCCGAAGCGGTGTCCACTTCTACGGATAGTTTTGCATATTTCTCTATCCAGTATTTCGCGATCAATCCGGCATGAAAAGACGTGCCACAAGCCACGATATTGATCTTGCTCACATTGGCAAAGTCGATGGGCATGTCCGGGAGCTCAATTTGACCCGTTCTTTGATTGTAATAGGAACACATGGTTTGACGGATCACGTCTGGTTGCTCATGAATTTCTTTTTTCATGAAGTGCCGATATTCACCTTTACCAACGGATGTTATTTTTCTTGGAACGGGATGGCGTGGACGTTTTACGAGTGCTCCGCTCTGGTTCCTTATTTCAATATGGTCATTGGTGATAGAGGCCCAATCCCCATCTTCTAAGAAAAGGCTTTCATTTGCCATGCCGGCTAAAGCCATAACATCAGAAACAATAAAGTTTGTCTGGTCACCCATGCCGATGGCTAAAGGGCTGCCTTGGCGGGCCGCAATCATCCGATCTTCAACGCCGGCAAAAATAATTCCCAAGGCGTATGAACCTTGTAATTTTTTCAGGGCTTGAAACGTTGCCTCTTCAGGCGAAGCACCATCTTCTAAGTATGCTGTGATCAAGCGCGGAATAACTTCGCTATCTGTTTCGCTGGTAAAGTGTTCACCAGCGGCTTCAAGTTCAGCCCGTAATTCACGATARTTTTCAATAATACCATTGTGCACAACGGCAACTTTTTGGGTCATGTGTGGATGGGCATTGTTTACGGACGGTATGCCATGCGTGGCCCATCTGGTATGAGCAATGCCAATGTGTCCGTCTATGGGCGACTCTTCAAGTTGATGCTGTAAATTRACCAGCTTACCCTGAGCTCTGCGGCTTATGATTTGGTCATCTTGRATGATCGCCAATCCTGCAGAATCATAGCCTCGGTATTCTAACCGAGATAACCCCGTGGTGAGATGCTGAACAACAGATTTTCCATTTATAGCGCCAACGATTCCGCACATGTAACCATCTCCTAGACGTTGTCGATGTTGATAAGAATCTGCGTTGCATCATTTGCGCCAGTTTTAGGGCCTTRGCAGGCAAGGAATTGGATTTTATTTCTCAGTTTGAGAGGCAGAAAAAGACGCGCGCCGCACGTATTGGGAAACAGCCGACGTCAAAGCCAACAAGATATAAAATGGCCAGGTAAATCCCATGGTGAGAAATGTCCCACAAATGAGGAAGCCGACTAGACCAGCTTCTACCGCTTGGGCCATCACGAGTGCCGGCCCCTTTGCGTTTGATAACTGCGTGACGGACTGAACAGCACTGCGTACCGTCACAACGGTCATGCCGATGAATACAATGAGTCCTAAAAATCCGGTTTCGGCCAATACGCCAAACCAAGTGCTATGGACGGCATGATTGGTTCCGTCCCAATGCGCACTGTACGTCCAATAATTGGAAATAAAATTCTTGAGCCCGACACCGGTTAAAGGATGACTTAGAGCCATTTGCCAAGCCGCACCCCAAGCATAAATTCGGCCCATAGCGGATTCATCAATACCCGCCTCATCTGCACCACCAGATGCACGTTCATCCACACCCGCGAGGGCAAAGAGCATCAACAATGCGATCGATGAAAAGGCAACCAGAAGACTTTTGTTTTGAATTCTTCGCCACGCAAATACGCCCATGACAGCGGTAATGCCCAACAGCCCTCCCCTGCTTTGTGTTGCGATGATCGCGGCGAAAGCAATTGCAAAGCCGATGGCGGCGATAAGCCTAATAATTTTGCTATTTTGTTTAGACAACATGGAAGCTAAGGCGAAACTTGCCGGAAAGAGCATGACCAAGGCTAAGTCATTGGGATCTCCGAGCATCGATCCAATGTCGCGACCTATTGTCACACGCGAGCCTTCGACCAGGCCAATAGCATTTACTTTGTTATATAAGGCGACTGTACCCACAACAATTCCAGACCAAACAAAGGTGTGTGTTGCATATCGAAAAGCATTTATTGAGGAGACCAGCCAAGCTAAGGCCACTGTCATAACGGCTATTTTGACATAAGTCCCTGACCAAGCGGCCCAAGCCTCAGGTCGGTTTGTGGCAAAAAACAAGCCAATGGTCACAACGAAGAAAAAAAGGCTAAAAGCCTTCAGTTCACGGCTCCAGTAGACTGTAACCGTATGGCACCATATACCCCAAATCAAAGAAGCGAGTGCCCCCAATGCGAGGAGTTGAGGAATGTGTAAGGGAAAGAGAACAGTGAAGACTTCGTGAATCCTGAAAAATGAAAAAATTGTAAAGGCCAGAACCAATGGCAACGGGGCCCGCAGAGTAAAAATGATGATGAGCGGAAGTAGTCCACCAACAACCAAGGCTAGGGGATGTTGAACGACGACGGCAAACACCATAAGGCAAATGCAGGTCGCAGCGGCAATGCCGATTTGGCGGTAACGCATACTGGCGGTTTGCAGTCGCATGTGAACATACCTTTTATCTGATAACCGCAAGTGGGTTCGGCATCAGTTTCATCATCATGGCAAAAACCAAAACCATGCCTCCTGACAACACGGCCCACAAAGCCGGAGCAATTATTCCATCATCACTTGGCAAGAAAACAACAATACCAATGCCGATGATTACGATCCCAGAAAGGCGGGGAAGTTGATGAGGAATGTAGAGGCATTTTTGACTGACCCAATAGGTCACGATCAGCCGACTGGTGAGGGCGATTGCGGTTGCGGCAACAGCGCCATAGCCACCGTATATCGGAATTAAAGTAAAGTACCCTATGACGGCAAGCATTGCGGCTGAACCTTCGATGGCAAACAAACGAAGAGTTGTGCGGCCACTCATGGCTCCTAAGTTCACCATTGTTGTTATCGCATGAATAGCAGCGAGTGCCGCCAGCCACGGGACATAGACAACGGCGCCATGATAGGACTCAGGCGTGACGAGGCGAATAACAGCAGGTCCAACGATCGCGATGCCAACAGCGGCAAACACCGCCACAGTGACGCCGATGCCAACAGCCCGCGCACACTTTTCTTTGCCCTCCAATTGCCCAAGAATTTTAAATCGATTGGGCAGCCACCAAAGATCAAACGGTTGAATCGCAAAGGCGGTCATCAAAGCAATTTTAGCAGCTAAGGCATATTCCGCCATTGCTGCTGGGCCAATTTCATCCGCCAAAATCCAACGATCAAAACTGCCCAAAATGAAGCCTGCCATGCCCGTTAATATTAGCGGGCCACCATAAATCAGATAGGCTTTATAGCGACGGGCATTGAATGAAACTCCGGTCGTGCGAAGGCACCATGTTAACAGGCCAAGGCACATGACGGTCGCGGCAAATAGACCTGCAACAAGCACGCCCGTGATGCCTAATCCATACCACAAAAAAACAGCGGCTCCTGCGGCCTGCAAGACCACTCGACCAAGACTGCCTGTGACATATAAAACGGCTTTCTCTTGCATGCGGAGCCAAGATAATAAGATAAGGCTGATCCCCGACATGGCGAGAGTGCCTAAAATTAGACGTGTTTGAACAATGGTAATATCTCCGGGAAGGTGACTGGAAATCCAGGGCGCTGCCAACTGTGTTGAAATCAGGGTGATGAGGCCGACGATGAGCGAAAAGCCAATCACATTCGCGGCTTCTGTCCGTTGTTCGTCTTCATCAATGGTGCTTCCCGCAAATCGATACAAAGTATCGGCAAGCCCAAATCCGATGACGATGCTGAGCAAATCAGCCAGTGTCTGAAGAATATCCAGTCGCCCATAATCAGCTGGTTCTAGGAAATGCGTAAAGATCGGGGCCATCAATAAAGAGATGGCCTTTGTCGCGGCTAGGGCAATTCCATAGACCAAACTTTGGCGCAAGGCAGGAGACAGGCTTAGCATGACCGACCTCCCACGATAGCTTTGCTGTATATTTCGATAATTTGGGGAATGATGACTTCGGGCGAATACTTTGATTTGATAGCTTCACGCGCGTACAAAGACATTTGTTTGCGGTCTTGGTTATCCATATTTGCCCAACCGTGAATGTAATGGCTTAGAGCCTCGGTATCTTTCGGCGGGGCGATCCAGCCGTTGACGTTGTGCGTGATGGCTTGGGCTAAACTGCCCACATCAAAAGCGGCAACCGGAATACCGTTTGCCATAGCCTCAAGTGCTGCATATGGCAAACCTTCATAACGTGACGGCATGCACAGCAGTCCGATATCTGCCCAGTACTGTTCCATGGACGGCACCTGACCAGCGAAATGAACATTGTCTCCAAATTCATTCTCCAGAGCGTCTCGCATGGGACCGTCACCATAGATCATAAAATTCAAATTGGGGTTCTGTTTAGCAATTTCACAGAACAGATCAGGCCCTTTTTCAGGCGACAAGCGTCCGACAAAAGCCACGCTGGATGATTTTTTGCTTTGCTGATTTTGCGGCATGGGTACAAAATTCGGAATTAAGTGTGTAGCGCTGAGCACGCGACTTTGAATTTTCTCACTCACCGCAATGGCTTCCCCAAATCCTGCCGTTAGGTTGTCTATAAAATTATAGAAACGGACTTTTCCTTGACCGGGCTCGCCAGCGTGAAATGTACTGACAACGGGGAGGTTCATCCCCTTGGCGAGGACGCGCCCAACAATTCCAGATTTATAGCCATGGGTATGAAGAAGTTTTGGTTTGTGCGATAGAGCTTTGAAGAGTTGGTATGCGCTGCCGGATAAATATTCCCAAGGAATTTGCGCCTCATTTAATTTATCGGTGAGCGGATGCTCTCCATAYTTTTTTAAAAAGACAACACGCACYTTTCCCCAGTGAACTTGCAAAGCACAGGCGAGATGGAGAACGTGGGTTTCAATGCCACCAATGTCTCTTGAGTCCAAAAGCAACCACGTCTCCTGACAAGTCTCGCGTGACATTTTATCCTCCGGAAATATTAATGGGGTTGCTTCGCGGCATCGTACAAGGTTCACAATGTCTCTCAAAATGAGAGGCGCGGCCCTAGCGGTAATGTCGTTTTTCRTTCTTGATGATATTTAGGGTGCCATCCCAGAAATTCTGGACGCAGATATCAATGGCTCCGTCTCGACCAAGAGTACGAACCAGACACATCGCGAATTGCCTGTGATAGGTATCATTTTCTGTCACTACAATGTTGCGTAACCGTCTCATAACAACCTCCTTTTTTTGTTCGTCTTAACTTAAAAAGTATTCGTCTTCATCCTCATCAATGGCTTCATCCACCAGTGAGAAATTGTTCAACACTGTGAATAAACTTGACTGGATRGCATTRTCCAAGCGCGTTGCACTTGCGTAAGTTTCTTGAAARTGGRTATCGATAAAAGATGTGGATTCCTTGRTGAACATTGTTCTAACTCCGGTWAATTGAAAGGTAATCAATACACAGCAATTCATGTGCCAGTTTCGATTAAGCGGTATTTTGTCTGCGCAGGCGTCCAAATATACCCGTTGCGATCACAGCTAAGAAACCTGCTAGACCCGTGCCTATCGTCGGTGCGGGTGCCGAATAGATTTCGATATTGGTGTCTTGCAATGCTGTTGCTGGATCAGAGCGAACGATGAAAACGGCATCATTAAAATCATCATCGCTTCCGTAGCGGCGATCAAGGTCTTCAAATCCCATGATAATTTCATTCTTGCCAGTGTCGGCAAACATCATAGCCGTATGACGGCTGTTACTGCTTGCTGTATCAAGTGTAGCCGTGGAAAGATTTTCTGGGTTTAAGAAGTCTAACGAATAATAGGTGGCTGGATCACCTGCGGCTCCGTCCCAGCCCTGAACTTCTGATCCCGTCCAAGCATTTGCCATGACCAGAAAACCCATAGACGTTCCTGCTTCAAAAACATCTCCATCCTGCATTAGATAATCGGTGCCAGACTGGGCAATGCTACCACCGCCTAAAACTGTTGTATCCCCGGCAAGTAGGCTCCCACCAGCACCAACCTTAGAAGCATTGGGGAAAACGAGGCCAGTACTCACGCCGTCTAGTGCCCCAAGCTCATTGATTGAAATACGTCCAGAGTTATTGATATCAATGTCGCCAAAACTCAGATTGTCAAAAGACCCTTGTGAATAATTGAAATAGCCCAAGCTGTTTCTATACCCAGCACCCTCATCAATAAATGAAATCGAAATTTGAGAGTCAAAACTGAGAAGCAAATTGAGATCATAAGATGGATTCAAGAAACCCTGATCTACGGCTTGACGTTCGGGAAGAGCTTCTTGAACCGTATTCAAAAGGTTCGGGCTGAGCTCTAAGTTAACAAGATTGCTTGGCAATTCATCAAGAGCTTGTGCTGTACCTGGAATGACTGCGACCCAGATGGCCGAGCCTTGAATGAGGAGACCTAATGTAAGTTTTTTCATATCATTTACTCGCTTAAGATGGATCATAAAAATTAAGATAAATGCGAACTCGCAAGTCGCATGCCAAGTTCACATTCACCAATTTCGGCGACAGATAAGACAACGGGTGGTGGTGCGTTGGTCATGTTAAGCAGCCACATAACATCGTGACGCAGCCCGGAAAACCAAAAAGCAACGTTCGGAAATGTTGCGTAACGTTCGGAAAATAATAAAAAGAATTGTTGTGTTGGCGGGCGTCGCAAGGATCGAGAAAGCAGATCAGCACCTTCTGCGTTACGGGGCAGCGGCACGACGATTAAGGCACCATCACAATTTAAATCCCGAAATACGGTGGCTTTATAGGTGCCGTCTATGGTTAAGTTTCGTCCGTCATGGCGGGTCATTCCGATCTCTTTCGCCGCAGCCGCGAAAGTGTCAATGGCGCTCAGGTCAGATGATTTTAGTTTCGTTAGTCCTTTGCCTGAAATACCCAGCACCGCTAAAATAAGGCATAGACACATGACATACTTATCGCGTTTCATTGCGGCGTACTCCCATCAGTGATATCAAAATTGTCACTGTGATCAACGTGACTTGAAACAATGAGCTGCCGATACCGTCATGGAAAAAATGATAGGGAACCGGCCCCACAGCCATGAGCACCAAGCGCACGACATTAAGGCCAACGACAAAGCCTGCGACGAACAACCCGGCGATCACTTGATGAATATCCATGAATGCTCTGCAGCTGCGGCTGAGTGTGAACCAGCCCAACAGGGCAATGGATAAATTTGTGTAAGATGTGCACCCCGTCAAGATCAGCAAGCGATGACCTCCCGGACCGGTGACGATATTGCCAAGGCTACTTGCGTCTGAAATGAACAATTTCAAAAGCATAGCCGTCATTATGGCGTCGGTGTCGAGCAATGGTGTCGCTAACAGTTTTAAAAGAACTGCGGCCATGGGCTCTCTTAAGGCAGCAAAAATTATGATGGATAGCCCCGCTCTTGCCCATTGATTAGAAAATGGGTCAGAAAAACGAGACATGGCAAACATTGCCAGGGCTGCGGCAACCAGCCAAGCCAAAGTGGCGCTGGGGATTAATAAAGCAAACAGAGCCGCAATGAGGACTGCCCAGTCACGTGGACAAACGGTGTCGCGAGATTTTATAAGCAACAACTTAATGCCAAAAACAAAAGCCATCGGAATGACGAAGCTTATGCCAAAGCCCCCCATTAGAGCTGCCAACCAACCATCTTCACGAATGAGCGCAATGGCCGGGCGTAATACTGCGTTGATGACCGCGATGCTAAGAGCCGCACTATAGAAATGGTGTCTATAAATAATCATTGAGTATCCTTGTTCTTGAATGGCTTTCACCACGCAAAATCGGGACCAGCTTGATTGGCTCGCATATTGGTGTTTTCAGTGACCCTCTCGCGGGACGTAACGCAGCTTGATTCTCAAAATGTAGAAAACATCAATAACCGCTCGTCGCCCACCTGCGAAACCGCCAAAAACCACCACAGTCCAATATGGCAAGGCAATTGCGTTTCCTTCTTCTAGGCACACTCATTTTTGGAGATCTATGGAAATGGAAATGTATTTGGTAACTGGCGGATGTGGATTTATTGGCTCGCACCTTGTGGATGCTTTGTTGGAGAAGGGACACTCCGTTCGAATTCTCGATAATTTATCAACAGGCAAACGTGCAAATGTAGATTCTCGTGCTGAATTGATCGTCGGAGATGTTGGCGATGAACAGACGGTTCTCCGCGCCATGAAGGGCATGGATGGCTGCTTCCACTTGGCCGCCGTGGCATCAGTGCGTCAATCTGTTGAGGACTGGACCGGGACACACATCACCAATCTTACAGGGGCCATCAATGTTTTTAATGCGGCACGGTGTTGTAAGAATGGAACCCCTGTWGGTGTTGTCTATGCATCATCGGCAGCTGTTTACGGTGATAACGCCGCGATGCCATTGGATGAAAGTGCKATAACACGTCCTCTTACGGCATACGGAGCTGATAAATTAGGRTGTGAACAACATGCCCGCGTCGCAGGSTTGATCCATCAAGTGCCGACCATGGGGTTCCGCTTTTTTAATGTTTACGGCCCACGGCAAGATCCAGCCTCTCCCTACTCTGGCGTAATCTCTATCTTTGCGGCGAACATTCTGGCWGGCCAGTCGGTTACTGTTTTTGGCGATGGTCAGCAAATTCGGGATTTTATTTATGTCTCAGATATCGTCATWTTTTTACAAAAGGGAATGGAACAAGCCACCACGACGGCCCCTGTTTTTAATGCGTGTACGGGGGCAGGAACAAATATCATTCAGATTGCGAAGTCCCTTGCTTCCGTAAATGGAACCACCGTTGACCTTACGATGAAGCCGGTCCGCGCAGGCGATATCCGCGTGTCGCTGGGCAATCCCGATCAGGCCCTCCAACACTTAAGCCTAAAGGCAAGTGTTTCCTTAGGTGCAGGATTGCGTGAAACGCTTCAATTTTTAAAATCTTCAGACACAGCCACCGTTTAAGGAGTAAATTCTAATGAGCCCGCAAAGCCCTCTGCGCATTATGGCAAGACAGCCCTTTGCAACAGACATACCCATCGTAAACCCTGTCCGAAAATTGTGGGCGCGTAACAGGCAAGTGCTGGAAACTCGTTGGCATCCGCAAAACCTGAAAAACGCACCAAGCCTAAAAGACCGCTTGTTTCGCATTTTTGAAATTGGCTTGAAAGGAATTGGGTTATTTGAACGGGGTAAACGCAATGCCCTAGACCTCTATCTTCATGATATAGARGTYGTTCTCCCAGACTTRCCMAAAGTGTTGAACGGATATCGTATTCTCCACATAACAGATCCGCACATYGATGCCTGTGAAGGTTTGRACAGAAAACTAGCTTCTGTCGTTAGTGACGCCGAAGCTGATCTGTGCGTTCTGACAGGAGATTACCGTGAAGCTATGTACGGGGCGTGTGATGAGGCCATGAAAATGATGGCGCAGGTTGTCGAGGGTATTCATTGCCCTGATGGTGTTTATGCCGTTCTCGGCAATCATGACAGTCAGGAGATGGTGCCTCATCTTGAAGATATGAATGTGCGCGTTCTAATCAATGAAAGTGATGTTGTTAAAGCGCGTGGTGAACAGATTATCCTGACGGGTACGGATGATGTTCATGACTATTTCACAGCCAACGCCCCTCTTGCCCTGCAATCGGCACCAGATGGCTTTAAGGTTGCCCTTATCCATTCCCCGGAGCTTGCGGGCGTCGCTGCTGAAAATGGATTTAGCTTGTACCTATGCGGTCATACGCACGGAGGACAAATTTGTCTTCCGGGAGGACGGCCCATTTTGACACACTTAAATAGCCATAAAGATTTATCAAATGGCTTATGGAACGTTGGCAAAATGTTGGGGTACACCAGCCCTGGTGCCGGAACATCSGTGATGCCTGTGCGATTTTTCAAACGTCCAGAAATCACACGATTTACACTTCGGTCTCAGGAACAGTGACTTTTTAAGAAATTTTTCAGGGCCTTAAAGGCATCTATCTGGGCACTTTTAAGATCAGAAATATTTGCAAAGGCTTGTCCTGTTTGTCCATKTTTGCACAGGTCTTCAATCTCACGCGAAACGGCATGAAATTGCATCGCTCCAAACATACTCGAAGAACTCCCCATTGTATGACATTCTGCTTCCAGAACATCCGTATCTTTTGAGCTTTCAGCTTGAGATACACGTTCCATACGCTCTTCAATATCCTTAAAAAAGGTATTTAAGAAATTGGGCAACATGGACATTTCTGTTTCTTCAGCAAGTTCCAGAAGAACGTCCGTATCAAGAATTTTAAGCTCAGSTRTTTYTKKGWCAATGCCATCMTCAGGCAAAGAAAGAAGCTTTGTTTCGGGCCACTGCCGGTCATGAACCCAACGATCCAGTACGGTCAGAATATCTTTTTTATTTGCTGGTTTTGGAATGAAGTCGCTCATGCCAACGGCAAAGAATTTTTCTTTGTCTTCCTGCATCGCATGGGCGGTCATGGCGATGATTGGAATATTTGCTTTTCGGGAGGGAAAGGCCCGAATTTTAGCGGTCGCTTGCAGGCCGTCCATTTCTGGCATGGATACATCCATTAACACCACATCGTAAGGTAAATCATTAATGGCCTTTACGGCTTCGGCTCCATTTGAAACAACGTCAATATGATAACCCATTTTTTTGAGCATCGTTTTTGCAACCAATTGGTTTGCAGGGTTATCTTCGGCCAGAAGGATGCGTATGGGTTTATCCCTGCGGAATACGCTTGGTGAAAACGGCACCTTAGACAGTTTAAGGCTAGCTTCACTTTTAGGGATATCAGGTTGCCTTTCCAATTCCACTTSGAACCAGAATGTACTTCCTTTTTGGGCCTCACTTTCAAAACCAATTTCACCATTCATTTTTTTCACCAGTTTGGTCGAGATCGCTAAGCCGAGCCCTGTTCCTTCATGACGGCGTGAATACGAATGATCAACCATAATGAATTCATCGAAAATTCCATCTTGCTGGTCCTTTGGAATACCCATGCCTGTATCAATAACGTCAAAACGAATACAAGCCATACTCGGCGTTTTTGACGGTGATGAAATCAATATTTTAACACCACCGACATTGGTAAACTTAACAGCATTGCTGACAAGGTTGAGCAGAACTTGACGAATGCGTCCGGGGTCTCCGATGACGGCATCGGGAACGTTGTCGTCAACTTGTAATTCCAATGAAATATTTTTGTCTTCAGCGCGTTGTTCAATAATGTCGCATACGCCTGTGGCTACGTCAGAAATTGAAATCTGCATAATTTCAAAATCGAGTTTTCCGGCTTCGATTTTAGAAAAATCCAAAATATCGTTGATGATTTCAAGAAGAGATTCACCGGCTTGTCTGCCCGTTACGACATAGGTTTTTTGTTCTTCATCTAACGTGGTGTCTTTTAGCAACCCCAATACGCCAAGAACACCATTAATCGGTGTTCTAATTTCATGGCTCATCATGGCGAGGAAATCAGCCTTAGCACTATTGGCCGTTTCGGCCTGATCTTTTTGAATGGCATATTCTTCGGCTAAAGCTATGGCCTCTTCGTTTTTTTCTTCAAGCAAACGACGAGACAATTGTAGTTCGTTCACCGTGAGCGTCTGTTGTTCCAACGTATCTGCAAGAAGCCCGACAGATTCGAGTAAGGTATTAAGCTCTTCGGCAACATAGCTTGGTAAATGAACGTCTTTTTGCAGGTTGCCTTTTGATAGATCATTGAGCTGTTTTCGAATGCGTGTGATTGGGCGCAGCATTAAAATGTAGATCATTAAAATCATAAGAATGGAAACAACTAAAACAGCACCCGTTGTATACAGGCGAGCTAAAAGCACATGTGCGGCGACACTCTCACGGTTGCCCGCGATGTTCCAATCAATCGAAATCTCTCCGAACACTTCCCCCTCAAAGGTGATGTCGCTTGAAAAGGTACTTATTTCACTAAGGTTTGGATGGTCTGGGTGGCTCCATATCGCAAGGGTATCGCCATTTTCATTTCTAATGGTCAAGGCGTGAATGTCTGAAATGTTCGCACCGGCTTGGCTAATGATCGTATCCAACAGAGGGCTGTCTTCGGTAATCACGGCATCAATCGAAACAGATGATAACAGTGCGGTCGTCTCAATATGACGCTCTTCTATTTCTTTAAGCATATTGCGTGCTTCTATCCCACGCACCAATTCACCGGCTAAAAAGCCCACGATGAGAACGGCTAAAAATAGCGCCAATAGGACCTGCGTGGTTAAACGCAAGCGGCGGGTGTTGTTTCCTTTGCTGGTGTTGAATAGGGTCATCTAGGTCTTCACTTAAAGAAGTTTGAGTTGTCGGTTATGGATTTTTTGATGACGGCATAATCGCTATCAGCACCTTCAACAAACCCATCTTTTTTAAGAATTTTTAAGGCCTCACTATCTTTAAGTTCGAGTAACGATGTGCGGATGGCATCGAGAATATTTTGAGAAAGGCCGCCTCGCGCTAACCAGGGTTTTGTCACATTTAAAAATGAGGCAATCGAGCGGATGGGTGTGCCGCCAGCAACCAGTTTGTTAAAGGTGCTTTCTTTCAGCGCCCCTGCATCAAATTTCTTGAGGCCTACGGACGTTCCGACCCTGTCATGCCTTCCCAAGTATTCAAAAGATTTTAGGTCCTGAGCCGCCACCCCGTGTTCTAAAAGATAAGACTGAGATAAATAGCGTCCGATGGTTGAACGCTCATCTCCAAATGCGAATGTTTTGCCCTTTAATTGAGAAACATTTGTGATAGGGCTATCTGTCGGGACACAAATAATACCCTTAAAGGTCTTTTTACCATTCTTACTTTCTATGGCTAAAATTGTAATGTCAGGGGCTTCTTGTTTGGCAAAAATATAAGAGGCTGGACCAAAGCGAGCAAAGTCCACATGACCACCCACGAGGGCCTGAATACCTTTTTCGTATGTCGCAGAAACGTGTGTTCGGATAGCAACAGGCTCTCCAAGTTTTTTAGTAAGGCTGGCTTCGAGAACTCTAAGAACAGGTTTAAACTGGCGCACAACTTCTGTGGGTTTATCAGAAGTGTAGATKCCRAAATTTAAGGTGATATCAGCATGTGCTGATGCACTGAGAAGATTGCCAATACTGAGTGTYATCAGGAAAAATATTAATMGAGCACAAAATTTGTTCATAACGATATTCTCCTAAAATTGATCTCTTATGTCGTATCCATGGTCAGACGCAGCCGTTTTCTCAATTCTTTCAAGCTAATAGATTTAGCAAAGTAACCTGTTGCTCCCGCAGCTAGGTTTTCTGCAAGGAAAATGTCATCGTTACCTGCTTTGGAAAGCTTGGCACTTATGATGGTACGCACGTGAATATCATCATCAATGATCAGGCACTTTGATGGTGTTACTTTATCGAGCAGATAACTACCTAAAAAGGCCACGATGTGATCCTTAAAACATGATGGAATAGTTGCATAACAACATCTTATATATTGAGACTGAGGGGGTGGTTTTACAACTCAATTTCATTCGCCTAATCAAGATACTCCTCGTGAAACCATAGCCATAGTTCACTTGTCTGAAAATGGTTTCGCTTCACCTCACGGTAACGGATGCCAAAACCGTCAAACGCATCTGGCGTAAATTCGATCCAAAATACCTRGGGATAAGCTGCAAATACGCTGGATATCAGCCCAATTGGRTTCAAACGATCTTTTGGAAAAGAGACTGAAAAGTGAAAATATGGCAAGCCCCTAGTTCACTAGACACTTGCGACCTTCTCTAAATACCTTTTTTCGAACTCGATTGGGGACAGCCCATTGTTATTTCCATGCCTGCGTTT
>NVSZ01000014.1 GCA_002732845.1 Rhodospirillaceae bacterium | reverse complement strand
AACTATAATTTTGCCATGAGTTGTAAGTACTGCTCGGGGAGTGATCTGACATCCAAAATAGTCTATGACGACTGAGAGTTTTTAGGTGTCAGGCCTGTCCGTCGTCATATAAATTGGAACARTCRASGKCCTGATTTAAGAGAGGCTCTGGTTCATCTGGTTGGTTATATTAAGCGACGTGTTTGCGGTATTGCAAGCGTCGGTCTTCCATTGTTTTTTGTTTGATCCTTTCACGTTGTTTTAAAATGGCTTGGCCTCGCCCGAAGTAAACGTCTGCGGGGGTGAGGTTGTTGATGCTTTCGTGATAGCGCTGGTGATTGTAATGATCAACGAAGTTTTCGATCTGCGCTTCCAAGTCTGCCGGGAAGAAGTAATTTTCCAACAGGATGCGGTTCTTCAATGTTTGGTGCCACCGTTCGATCTTACCTTGAGTTTGTGGGTGGTATGGCGCCCCCTGACGTGCCCCATCTTATTGTCACTCATCCATTCAGCCAGTTCGCTAGAGACGTAGCTGGAGCCATTGTCTGATAGCAGTCTTGGCTTGTGTGCAACATGGGCCTGATCACAGCCGGATGCCTGCAAGGCAAGGTTCAGCGTATCCGTAACATCGCTCGTCTTCATCGTTGTGCACAATTTCCAAGCAATGATGTAGCGTGAATAATCATCAAGTATTGTCGATAAATACATCCACCCCCAACCAATGACCTTCAAATAGGTAAAGTCCGTCTGCCAGAGTTGGTTTATCGCGGTTGTCTTATCTCTAAATTCGTCCGCAGCCTTGATGACTATGAAGGCAGGGCTGGTAATTAGGTCATGGGATTTAAGCAAGCGATAGACGGAAGCCTCTGAGACAAAGTACTTTTCTGTATCCGTAAAGCGCACGGCCAGTTCCCGTGGAGACAACTCTGGAACATCCAGCGCGAGATCAATGATGCGCTGACGAACATCGTCAGGGATACGATTCCACACCCGTGATGGCCTGGGAGACTGATCTTCTAGGGCTTCTACCCCACTAATTTGATAACGGTCATACCAGCGATAAAATGTAGTACGGGGAATACCCAGCTTATCCAATGTTCGTTTGATGGGCAGGTTAGATTTCTCAACAAGGCGAATGATCTCAACCTTTTCTGATGCGGGGTATCTCATACGTCGTCTCCCCCATCCGCGATCATGCTTTTTTTAAGCAGTCGTAGCTCCAAGGTTTGCTCAGCAACGACTTCCTTCAATTGACGAGATTCGTGGCGAAGGGCCGTTACCTCACCCGAAGAAGCCGCCCGAGCAGTATCACCAGAAAGCCTACGTTTGCCTGCCTCAAGAAATTCTTTCGACCATTTGTAATAGACACTCTGTGCGATGCCTTCGAGGCGGCAAAGCTCGGCTATAGTTTCTTCTCCACGCAATCCATCCAAAACAATACGGATTTTTTCTTCTGCAGAATACTGCTTGCGCGTTGCTCGGCGAATATCCTTGATTGCCTTAGCACCACCAGTCTGTCGTATTTGCGATTTCTGTTTCATCTTCATTCCCCTACGGGTCATTACGATGAACTAGAAACACTCTCTTATGCAATACCGTTAGTTTGTTCCATAGGCGCTGACGTTAGACAATTGGAAACTATTGGGGCGATGGTGAATATGCATCTGAGGAAGAGTTCCATGAAAAACATCCGGAGTTTGGGGGGCAGTCTTGTCGTCCATTGTCTTTGGATGATTTCGGTGATGATAAATTGGTTCCATCAGTGATAATGAGAAAGATTGTAGATAGCGGTTTCGATCCGGCAGAAATGGGTAACGTATGTGTAGAAGGCCCTGGATGCGGTGGTGTTGCATACTACGTTAAGATGCGAAGGCCCTTGTTCGTTTTTGCAGAGCTACGTAATACGTCAGATAAACGGATGCGATTGTCCTCCATACTGGTTCGTAATGGAAACAAGGAAACGTTCTTCAATAGCTTTGATAATTGGGTGGGCGGACAGGTGAGGGAGGCCTATTACGACAACTTGGAGCTTGAACCGGGTGAGGTCGTTCTAATCCCTGAGTGTGTTCTTTTGAGTGCGCCCGATAGCGATCCTGCTAGCACGGATTTTGAGGACCAATACGAATTAAGTTCTGAGCAAAATCAGTTGATAGGTATGGTTTCGAGCTCGTCTGTGCCAGATTATTTTTGGTTTGGTCCTTCAGTTAAGGTTGTTGGATTTGGTCTGGACGTGAGTGGTGAGGAGTATTCGGTTCCTATCCATGCGTTTGATCCTGCCAAGTGCTATGTCTACTACCGAGCTTGGATGTGTGGTAGTTGCCCACATTTGTACGGCTATGAAGATGGTATCGGCTGGAGATATCTTGGAGAGCTTGTATCTACTTCAAAAAATGGAGAGACAGTTTCCGAGGAAATTCTTTTGCCTGAAAACATCTCTCTAATTCGCATCGTTGAGACAGACTTTGAAGTGAGTTGTATCAAAAAAGTCCAGCACAATGGATTGAATGTGTTGGAGGGGCCTATACACCTTCAGAGAGGAAGCGAGTTTGAGGTTGATCTAGAGTCTCGCGGTGGGATTCTGGTTGTCACTGGTTGGTATAAAGCAGTGATTGAATCGCCTCGCCATTACTTGGATGTCAGGCAAAAGGTTAGCTTACGTTATGCCTACGAAAGTTCGCGCTTCGCGTAACCATATAGAGTGTTAAGAATGACTATGTCTGACTACTTCATGTACTCAAATTGTTTTGTAGATCAAGGGCAGGGATTAAGCCCCTTGAAAAAGATGTACCACGGTGGTACACAAGGTTCTGGTGGTACACATAAGTTCCTGTATCCCTTATATGTCAACGCTTGCATAGTTATGGCTTTCCCTCCCGTAGGGGTCACCAAGCACTTCCTAACCCATTGAAATATTATAAATCCCATACTTTCAATGGGTTCTGTCCCTAACAATATCGCTTTGTTTTGCAGAACTTGTAAAGTTGTCCTCTATACTCAAACCTTTCAACAACAAGGCTCCCGCTTGGGCTCCGTCACCGGAAATGTGTTTGCTGGCGATTAAACATAAGGCTTGGGCCTGATGGCTGAGGCTTTTAAGTTTCTTTTGGTCAAGAGGCTCTGAGTTTTTTAAAAGCTTTTCGGCCTGTTCAGAAATGGTGCTGACAAGGCCGTAATCGTACATTTTTCCAGCCCCCTTAAGGGTGTGGGCCAAGTTTCCCAAGTTGTCTTTGAGGCCCGTATCCGAAGGGCTTTGTTTCAGGCGCTTCAGGCCGGACTGTAAATCAGCGCATTGTTCCAGCAAGCTAATTTCATAGGCGCTGATCAAATTGGCAAACACCTCGGCCGGTATTTCTTCCATACCCACAGGCTGCGCGGCCTGTCTTGGGTGTTGATCGGCAAGCCTTGAAGCTTGTTCTAGAATCTCTTCAAAGGTGCTGTAAAGGGTTAAATCCTCGACGATATGCTCTGTTTTATCGGGCGCCGGGGGAAGAGTAGGGGGGGGGACTTGGGTGTGGATTTCCTCACCAAGTTGTTGATTAATTGACCTTAGCAACACAGCTAAATCAATGGGTTTTCCGCAAACGTCATCGATACCTGCGGCTTTGTATTTTTCAATGCTTTCGGTGACGATATCGGCGGTCAGCGCGATGATGGGGGTTTTTGCTTTAGGCCCCTTCATGGATCGAATGATCGTGGTTGCATCCAAGCCATTTAAAATCGGCATGCGGATATCCATTAAAATGATGTCAAAGTCATCTTCCTTTACACAATTGACGGCAACGCGGCCATTTTCGGCAACGGTGATGGTGTGGTTTAGGTTGTGAAAGATCGTCGAGATTAATTGCTGATTGATGTCGAAATCTTCGGCCAACAAGACCTTTAAAGGGCGAGCGCTTTTCCAGCGACTTTTATGAAAGGCATAATCAATCGTTTCGACCTTGCCGATGGCTTTGGAACACAGCACGGTGAAGTGAAAGGTTGAGCCTTCGCCCTCGACACTTTCAACGTCAATCGTTCCGCCCATAAGTTCCACAAGCTGTTTGGAAATCGACAGGCCCAACCCGGTGCCTCCGTATTGGCGGCTGGTCGAACTGTCCGCCTGTACGAAGCTTAAAAAAAGCTTTTCCTGAACCGCTTTGGTCATGCCGATGCCGTTATCGGAAACGGAAAAATGTAAAATAATTTGATCGTCATTAAGGCGTTGGTGTTTGATATGAACGGCAATATGTCCGGTTTTTAAGAATTTAACGGCATTGCTTAAAAGGTTGCCCAAAACTTGGCCTATACGCATCCGGTCGGCGCAAACTCCGATGGGAAGGTCTTCGGCAAAAATAACGTCAATGGAATGCCCCTTGGCTTTTAGAGAAGGAGCAAATAATTGCACGGTGTTTTTGACAAAGGATTTTAGGTGAAAATCAATGGGGCAAATTTCCAGTTTTCCTGCTTCCAGTTTCGACTGATCCAAAATCTCATTTAAAATGCGCAAAAGATTGTTTGCGGACTTGTTTAAGCTTTGTACCCAGTCCAGTTGTTCAGACGTCAGCGTGCTTCTTAAAAGCAATTCCGACAAACCAATGACACCGCCCATGGGGGTTCGGATTTCGTGGCTCATGTTGGCCAGAAATTCCGATTTTATGTTGTTTGCTGTTTCCGCTTCTTCTTTGGCCTGTTGCAATTGTGTGGTGCGTTTAATGACCAAATTTTCTGCAAATTTCTTGCGTCTAACAATCATTTGAACAAACGTTCCCGACAATACAATGATCATAAAAATCGCCACACTGACAAAGGCCGGAAGAAATTCATGGGGAACCTCTAAGGMCCCCGATTTAGGGCCGACAATCAATTGCCATTGGCGCCCGCCAAAGCTGAAAAGATGCTGATAATTAGGCCTCTGCAATAATTCGAAATTTTGGGGAGGCGGGGTCCCTTCATCAAACCCAATGAGATGCAAGGGACGGGTGTTTTGGGTGTCCATCAGATCGTATAGCGCGACAGTCAGGTTGTGATCTAATACAGCTTGGGAAACCGATGCTTTTAAAAGGTCGCCAATGCGAAAGACGCCTAAGGCAAATCCTGTTAAGGCTTGGCGTCGTTCCGTAACAGAGACGGGAGTCGGGCCTGAGTAAATGGGGGAAAAGACAACGATGCCCGATTGTTTGCTTTTTTCCTGAACCAAAGTGATGCGCGCGCTTGAAATGATCGAAGCCGTATCACGGGCTTGTTCCAATGCCGCTTTGCGCACCGGGTTAGAGGCCAAGTTAAACCCCAAAGCTTTGAGGTTGCCAGCCAGGGGCTCGACAAAATAAACGGGGTAATATTCCGGGCGGTCCTGATCCGTGATCATGCGGCCATCTTTAAGCTGAACAAAGGAAAATGCATTCAATCCATCTGCTTTTGCCGCCTGTTCGAATGTCTCGCGGGCGATGTTGGGAACCCGAGGTATCCATTCCAAGGCCTGTATGGCTGCGTTGTCGGCCAAAGCCATCGAGATAAAGGTTTTAAATTGTTCCCGCGAAACCTGCTTAAAACCGGTGAAAAGTGCGGAAATTGACGTTAAGGCACTTTCGTTGGCTTTTAAGTGTTGGCCCAAAGAAATGGCCACCTGTTGGCTTAATTGGCGCAATACGTTTTGCGAAGAGTTGAACTGTTGGTGTTCGACTTGGTGATAGGCAAAAGAGCCACTAACCACGCCGACCAGCACAAACGCCCAAGTCCAGCCGATCAAGTGGGTGGCTTTTTTTAAAGGGCTTTGTGCGGGTGCGCTTTGAGGGTCTTGTTTATGCTCTTGATCATTGTTTTGCATCACAGTCATTGTTTTAATGTGGCTTGATTTTGCCCACCTCTTCAAGAATGCGGTCTCTCAGCTCAGCGAGTTCTAAATCCTTGCGAATATACCCGTGAGCCCCGGATAAATGAGCATTTTCGGCGATCAGAGTGTTGTCTAACCCTGTCAGTAAAACAACCATTGCCGCGTCATTAAATTTCAAGATTTTCTTTAAGGCCTGCAAACCATCCATTTCTGGCATTTGCACGTCTAAAAGCACAAGGTCCGGGTGCTGTTTTTTGTAAAGTTCGACCCCCAGTGTGCCCGTTCCGGCTTCGCCGACAACTTCGCAATTGCACGAGACTAAAAGAACCGAAATTAAATTTCGGACGGCAACATCATCATCAATAATAATGACACGCGGTTGAGGGACATTTAACATTGCAGGTCCTTTTCAAACCAAGAATGCTGTACAGGCTAAACCTCATCAGCAGACGCAAAATGTAGCCCCCTCAAAAAGCGAGATTGTGCTCAAATCTCTCTTTTTTAGGTGGTAAGGCAAAGCCTATATACAAGGCAAAAATAATATTCAGGCTTTGCGGTGGGGTGAATTAGACGTGGCCATTACGCGGGCTGATTTGGCCTTTATGGCGGCCAACGGGCAGGGGATTTTTAAAGCCGCTGGTCCCCTGCCGGGTTTGCGCATCATTGCTTCTCTATATGACAATCGCGTGGGCTGTTGTTCGCGTTCACACCTTGGACGGTGAAGTGATTGGGGCGGCACAGGTCTTGAATAAAATCGATGGTGAATTCACGGCAGACGATCAGGCTTGCCTTGAAGCCATGGGAACCAGGGCCGCCAAGGCCTTGGCTCAAGCGGAATTTGCCGAACGCATGAACCCTAGCTTTATTCGCACGCTGAATAATTTCTTCCGCTATATTTTGGGAGACAAAGCGTGACCTCACAAACGATGGAATCCATTTCTCAATACCTTATGTCAGAACCCGCCTTTGGCTTTTGTCCCAAAGCCCGTACAGTTTTTTGTGATGCACGATTGCCCAACGGTGATCGCGGGGACTGTCCATAACGGCATTTTGGACTTTAAAGACCATTTCTCACACAGGCCTAGTCTTTTTAGACAATATTCGAAAAAGACAAAATTCTGTAGTGTTTTGAATAAGATATAGGATGTTTGTAATTCATTAGGGCAGAATTATCTGTTTTCAGGGGGGAGAGGAAAGACTGTGCACAATTTGCAATCTATGTTGCGGGGCAAGCTTACCTCCATAAGGTTCATACTTTTCAGCACAACTTTGCTCCTGCTTTCCTTGATTATCCTTCATCCAAACCTTGCCGAAGCCAAGGTGACGGCCTGTGGCGGTGACGGCCAAGACAGCTGTGTTACGGCCAAGGCCACAAAAACCCAGAATGCTTCGAATTGCCCAAAGGGAAGCTTTCTCGACATCGGCCTTGGCACCTGTTGGTCCTGTCCCAAAGGCTATTCCCGCTATGCCTTGTCGTCGGTGAAGGCCATAAATGCCTGCATCAAAGGCGCCTCTAAAAAATACAGCAAAGCTAAGAAAAAACGCAAAAACTCTTATATTGCGCAAGGTTGCCCCAAAGGTCAGTTTTGGGATGTTTATGGCGGAAACGGTCTTTTAGGCGCGTGTTATAATTGTGCGAGTGGATATAAACGCACGGGCACGCATGTGAATAATAAAAAATCGTGCGCAAAAAGGATCAAGGAATCCTATAAAAAGGCTTCAAAAAAGGGTAGTTTTCTTTGCCCCAAAAACAGTTTTTTTGACCCGCGCAAAGGGGGAGAATGCTGGTCGTGCCCGTCGAAATTCAATCGCAACGCCAACCCGGTCACCAGCGACAAATCTTGTACCGCCAAAAAAGCCTGTAACGGCACCAATGTCGAAGCCCGGGGCAAGTGTTATGCCAAGGGGCAATGCGGCGGCAATGGTGAACGTCCGTGCATGTTCTGGGAACAAATCCCCTCGTGCAACAAAGGCTTAGGCGAAGACTTTGTTGCGAATAAATGTGTCTCCAGCGGCACACCCTTTTTAACCGGGCTGCGTTCGCTGATTAAGGTTGGCCCTGCTCTGAAAAAAGCCTGCCGCAACGACACCAAACTTTATAAGTTTTTTGAAAATGATTTTCAGGTTAAAGCTCCGGATGGCGCCGGACGCAACGTGGGTATTTGTGCCAGCGAAGTCACCACGGGCATCACCTGTGGCCCGATTGGCATTATTGAAACGTTAGATGATTTGGTGAGCGGTGGGGAAAGCCTTATCGAAGACTTGAGTTCAGCCGATGCGTCTGCGTTTAAAATTAAAGTCGATACCCAGAAAATGCTCACCGTCGTCAGCAAACGCTTGGTCAATGCCGAATGTACGTCTGCGTCCTTTAAAGGGACATACGCAAAGGCTAAAAAAACCAAGGCCTTATTTTGGGTGGATAGTTTTGCCGGGAAGACCTGTGCCAAAGGATCATTTTGGGACCCGATTGATGGGGGAGGGTGTTATTCCTGTCCGAAAGGCATGAACAGAACAGCCTTTTCCAGCGTCACCAGCCCCACGGCCTGTGCCAAATCCGGGGCCTTCGAAAAAGCCACCATGTGTTCAATTGCCAAGGTCTTTACCGGAGATGAGCCCGATTTTGAAACCACTCAATGCGTGATTAAAATTTTGGGTTCACCCAAATCCATGAAACGCATCGAAGACGCCACAAATTCTAAATTACCGTGGAAAGAAATGTGCGTCGAAACCGGGGAGCAAATTTATCAAATAGCGACCGGTGCCGGCTTGCAAAAAATGGGCAAAAAACTGTGGAACAGTCGCCAAGCCAAGGCAAAAAGCTCGGATAAAGAAATTGGCAAAATCAAAGCGTTCTTCAAAGATAAAATGGCGAAAGCCAAAACCAAAGCCGACAAACTAACAGTGAAAAAGAAGTTTGTTGCTTCGATGTATTTTTATCGGGCGGCCCGCTTAGCCGGACCCGCCGCACAAATGGCGGCCGTTACCTACGCCGAGGCCTTTTCTGCGGAAATGGATCAAGTCTGTGAATTTAAAGCCTCAAAAACTGTACCGAATAAGCCAACCAGAAAGCCTAAACCTCTGATCGACCTTAAGGGGGCGGCCAGCGATATTGGGGCCGGGGGCTCTGCGATTTGGAAACTCGACACCCAAAAAACAAAGTACGGTTATGGCATTCATCGCCTTAATGCCAAGAACGGCTGGGACAAAATACCCGGCGCGGCTGTGCGCCTTGCTGTTGACCCCACGGGGGCCGCTTGGGTTGTGAATGCGCAAAACACTCTTTTTCATTGGAATATAAAGAAAAACAACTGGGATAAAATGATCAATCGCACGGCGACCGATATCGGCGTGGGTCAAGATGGCACGGTGTGGGTGATTGGTACGGACAAAGCCAACGGTGGTTTTGGTATTTACCGCCAAAATAAAAACGGCAAAAGCTGGGCAAAAATACCGGGGTCCGCCACCCGCATTGACGTGGATGACAAGGGCAACGCATGGATCGTCAATTCCATCAGCCGTATTTTCCGCTACACGGGCAAAACATGGGAAAGAACGCCCGGTGCCGCCATTGATGTGGCGATCGGGCCTAAGGGCCGTATTTATGTGGCGGGAACCAATCATGTTTTGTATCAATGGGATGGAAAGACATGGATTAAGGTTAAAGGGTCCAAACCCACCCAGAATTTAACCGTTAATGGCAACGGACAGATTCTTTCTGTCGGTCCGAAGGGCAATATGGGGCTTACCCCAAGACCAAAATAATGTTGATTTCCATGACAGTTCGCTTCGTCTGTGGCACAAAGCAGGTATGGACTTAATCCGTTTCCTTTCGCACCTTGGCTTTGGCCTTGTGTTGTGCCTGATCTCTTACGCTTTGACGCGTTTGATGATCGCACGTGTGCGCATTATCGATGCCCCCAATGAACGCTCTTCGCACACGATTCCAACGCCCCGGTCCGGTGGCATCGCAATCTTAATCACCTTTTTTGTGGGCTTAGCCGCCGTCAAGTTGTTGGGGGGCGATCTGGCCTTGGATCAAGACTTCTTTTGGGTGTTTGTCGGCACCGCGTTGTTGATTGCCTTAGTCTCCATCTTTGATGATTGGGCGGGCTTAAGCTTTAAGGCTAAATTGCTGACCCAGATCGCCGCCGCCATCGTGGTGATGAGCTTTGGCGTGGTCGTGGACCGTTTGGGTCTGCCGGGCATTGGCATGGTGGATTTGGGGCTGTGGGGCTATCCGCTGACCTTGATCTGGATTGTCTGTTTGACCAATGCGTTTAATTTTATGGACGGAATTGATGGATTGTCGGGCGGCACGGTGGTGGTGGCGGCCAGCTTTTTTGCGGCCATTACGTTTTTACAAGGCAGCACCTTTGTGTATTTGGTGAGCATCATTTTGGTATGGTCCTGCTTAGGTTTTTTGATTCTCAACTGGCAACCCGCCAAGATTTTTATGGGCGACAGCGGCAGTCAGTTTTTGGGTTTTGTATTGGCCGTTTTGGCGGTGATTGCCGGGAAATTTGACGCCTCGCATACCTCTTACATGGTTATGGTGTTGCTGTTTTTTCATTATATCTGGGACACCGCCTATACCTTGATCCGGCGCCTTAAAAATGGCGAGCGGGTGACCGATGCGCATCGTTCGCACTTGTACCAATTGATGAACCGCTTGGGGCTTTCTCATGCTCAGGTGACGTTGATTTATTTAAGCATCGGCGTCTTGCAAGGTTTGGGGGCTTTGGCCGTTGTGAATTTAGACGGAAGTCTGCGCATGTTGGTCTTTTTACCCTTTTTGGCTCTGCAAATCGGGCTGACCATAACGGTGACGCGGCGCGCCCGGCATCAGGGACTTATTGCCTGAGCGGTGACGCTGTGGCATAGGAGGGGATATGAATAACAAAATCACCAAAGTCATCTTTCCGGTTGCGGGGCTGGGCACACGTTTTTTGCCGGCCACCAAAGCCATCCCCAAAGAAATGTTGCCGATCATCGACAAGCCGTTGATTCAATACGCGGTCGAAGAAGCCCGTGGGGCGGGAATCGAAGACTTTATTTTTGTTGTTGGTGATCTGAACCAAGCCTTGTTAGAGGCTCATTTTGGTGAAAATAAAACCTTAAATGCGACCCTGGCTGACCGTCAAAAAACCAATGAACTCAAGCGCGTGAATGAGGCCTCAATTTTGGCCCCTAACATCCATTTTTGCACTCAGGACCAACCGTTAGGTTTGGGCCATGCGGTGTGGTGTGCTCGGGACTTTATCGATGCGGGCGAATCCTTTGCGGTGATTTTGCCTGATGACCTGATCCAAGCGACGCCCGGCTGTTTGTCACAAATGATGAAGGTCTGGCAGGACCGGGGCGGCAACGTGGTTGCGGTCGAAGACGTGCCGCGCGAAATGACCAATCGGTATGGCATTTTGGACGTGACCGAAGACGACGGACGGATTGCCACCGCGTGCGGTTTGGTGGAAAAACCTGATCCGGCGGCGGCCCCCTCAACGCTATCGATTATCGGTCGTTATATTCTGGATGGGCGTGTGTTTGACCACTTGGACAAGCAACAAACCGGGGCGGGCGGTGAAATTCAATTGACCGATGCCATATCCAAAACCATTGAAGACGTAGCCTTTCACGGCCTTCGTTTTGATGGACTTCGTTTTGATTGTGGGTCCATGGCGGGCTTTGTCGAAGCTAATGTGGCCTTTGCGTTGGCTCAAAAAGACCAAGAATCTGATGTTAGGGCGCGCCTTAAACGTCACTTATAGCGTTCTTTTTTGGTCCTTTTCCTTGCAACAACAGGCCCCATCGCTTAAAAACGGACAAGTCTTAAGAATTGAATTTAAGTTGAGGGTTTCCCTATGCACGTCGCGATGATCGGTACCGGCTATGTTGGCTTGGTTTCAGGCGCTTGTTTTTCTGAATTTGGTGCAAATGTTGTTTGTGTCGACAAGGATGAAAAAAAGATCGAAATGCTGGAAAACGGCGTGATGCCGATTTACGAGCCCGGTCTAGACGATTTGGTCGAAAACAATGTGAAGGGTGGACGTTTGACGTTCACCACCGATTTGGCCTCGGCGGTCAAAGACGCTTCTGCCGTGTTTATCGCCGTTGGCACGCCCACCCGTCGCGGTGATGGACATGCGGATTTAAGTTATGTTTATGCAGCCGCCAAAGAAATCGCGGAAAATATGAACGGCTATACGGTTGTGATCACCAAATCCACAGTTCCCGTTGGCACCGGCGATGAAGTTGAACGCATCATCCGCGAAACCCGTCCAGACGCCGAATTTGATGTGGTTTCAAACCCCGAATTTTTGCGTGAAGGTTCGGCGATTGCCGATTTCATGCATCCTGATCGTGTGGTTTTAGGCACAGCATCTGAACGTGCCCAAAAAGTCATGAAAGATTTGTATCGTCCGTTGTCACTGATTGAGACACCGATTTTGTTCACGTCGCGCACATCTTCGGAACTGATCAAATATGCGGGCAATACGTTTTTGGCCACTAAAATTACGTTCATCAACGAAATCGCCGATCTGTGTGAAAAGGTCGGGGCCGACGTGCATCACGTGGCCAAGGGCATTGGCTTGGATGGTCGTATCGGTAAGAAGTTTTTGCACGCAGGCCCCGGTTACGGCGGGTCGTGTTTTCCCAAAGACACCTTGGCTTTGGTGCATACCGCGCGCGACAACGGGGCTCCGCTGCGCATTGTCGAAGCCGTGGTCGATATCAACGATAAACGCAAAAAATCCATGGCAAATCGCATCATCAATGCCTGTGGCGGATCGGTCATAGACAAAACCGTAGCGGTATTGGGGGTAACGTTTAAGCCCAATACGGACGATATGCGCGATGCCCCCAGTTTAGACATCATTCCGGCCCTGATTGATTCTGGTGCTTCCGTGCGGGCCTTTGATCCCGAAGGTATGGACGAAGCCAAAGACATGCTGCCCGGTGTCGATTGGTGTGAAGACGCGTATTCCACGATGCAAGACGCTGACGTTTTGGTGATCATCACCGAATGGAACGCGTTCCGGGGATTGGACCTGGAACGGGTTAAAGGTCTTTTGAAACAGCCTTTGATGGTTGATCTTCGTAACATTTACGAGCCTTCTGAAATGGCCGCGCAGGGGTTTGTCTATCACTGCATCGGTCGTCAGGAGGTTTAACGTGGGGCATATTCTCGACGCCGAAATTCTTCGTGAATATGACTTGCGTGGACAAGTGGATAAGAACTTTGGGCCCGACGATGTCTACGCCGTGGGCCGCACCTTTGGCTCGATCGTCAAAAAAAATGGCGGAACCCATGTCGCTGTTGGTTATGACGGAAGACTGTCTTCGGTTGAATTGGAACAAAGTCTGGTTAACGGCCTCGCCGCATCGGGCATTTCGGCTGTACGGGTGGGCTGTGGTCCAACCCCGATGATCAGCTTCGCCGGGGCAACGTTGGATGTGCAGGGGTCCTTAATGATCACCGGAAGCCACAATCCGCCTGAATACAACGGCATTAAACTAACGCTCGAAAACAAGCCTTTTTTTGGTGAAGACATTCAGGTTCTGGGCCGCATGGCCGCGGCTGGCGATTATCAGGACGGTGAAGCGGAACCTCGTGATCATGCGATTTTTGAAACTTACGTTCAGCGCATTTTACAAGACTTCAAACCCGGCAAAGATTTAACGGTGGCTTGGGACCCGGGCAATGGTTCGGGTGGCGAAGTGGTTGAGGCTTTGATCAAAGCTTTGCCCGGCACGCACTATGTTATCAACGGCGAAATTGACGGAACCTTTCCGGCGCACCACCCCGATCCGACGGTTGAAGCGAATTTAGAGCAATTGAAAGACTTGGTTGCGCATAAAAAATGCGATCTGGGGTTTGCCTTTGATGGCGATGCGGACCGCATTGGTCTGGTCGACAGCCAGGGCCGGGTATTGTGGGGGGATCAAATCTTGGTCCTTTTGGCCCGCGATGTGTTGGCCGACCTTCCCGGTGCGACCATCATCGCCGATGTCAAAGCCAGTCAGGTGTTTGTCGATGAGATTAAACGCATGGGCGGCGTGCCGTTGATCTGGAAAACCGGACACTCTTTGATTAAATCCAAAATGATCGAAACCGGATGCCCGTTGGCCGGGGAAATGAGTGCGCATATCTTCTTTAAACACGGCTATTACGGCTTTGATGATGCTCTGTACGCCGCCGTGCGCTTGCTCAGCATTATTGCCCGATCTGACCAAAGTCTGGATGAAATGCGCGACGCCATGCCGCACATGATCAACACGCCGGAATTGCGTTTTGATTGTCCCGAAGACCGTAAATTTGCGGTGGCCAAAGAAGTCCAAGACCGCTTGGCACGTGAAAYTAATGTGGACGTTCTGACCATTGATGGCGTGCGCGTCACCACTGCGGACGGCTGGTGGTTGCTGCGGGCTTCGAATACACAGGCGGTTTTGGTCGCGCGCTGTGAAAGCTCAACCGAAGAAGGCCTTGAACGACTGAAGGCCCAGTTGAGTGAACAGTTAATCGCGTCCGGTATTACGCCTCCCGATTTCCAATGATTAAAGAAATTCTGCTGCTCTCGGACCCGGTTTTAAGCACTGACTTAAAGGCCGTGTTGATGCACGCCAACCCAAATCTTGTTGTGACGTGTATTTTCACACGAGATGAATTGATTAAGCGGTGTTCAGGACCTTTGCGCCAAACACGCCTTGTCTCTTTTGGTTCTGAGGTCATTGTTCCGGCAGAAATTTTAATGCGGTTGGCTTGCGGCGCCTATAATTTTCACCCCGGCCCACCAACGTATCCGGGGCGGTTTCCGTCCAGYTTTTTTATWAAYGACGGCSGTACRCGRTTTGSCTCSACCGTGCATGAAATGGCCGCCAAGGTCGATGCGGGCGCTATCCATGTTGTGGACTGGTTTGACGTGCCGGGCGATATCGATTGCGTGAGCTTAAATACGTTGAGCTTTCAGTCGTTGTTTGCTCTGTTTCAAAAGCTGGCCGCGCATCTGGCGCAAAATGATGAGCCTTTAAGCCGTTCTGGCGATACTTGGTCGGGCCGCACCACCACGCAACAAGACTTTAACGCGTTGTGTTGTTTGCCCATAGGGGACATGGGGGACATGGGGATCAGCGCAGAAGACTTTCAACGCCGTTATCGTGCGGTGGGCGAAGGACCGGATCATGCCTTGGAATTTACGGTCCATGGACATCGCTTTCGGTTGGACAATCAACACGTTCGTCCAGATATCCTCATCGGGGGAAAAAAGCGAGATTAGCTTTTCTTGACGTCTGCCCGGCGCGCGGTTGCAAGGTTTTCTTGGGTTTTTTGCCGCCCAGCCTGTAATTTTTGTTGTTTTTCAGCTTCTGCTTTGGCCGCAAAACGTGGGCTGACCCACATTTCTTTTGGCGCACCCTGACCACTTGTCGAAATTTTCAAGATTTTGGTGCCGTCAACAGCCCTGTCTTTATCGACTTCTTCGGCTTTGTACAAAGCTTGGCCAAGATCGTTTTCCGCAAATTTGCTGTGGGGAAGCCATTTGCCACCCTTCAGCACCATAACGCCGAGAAAAAAAGCTTCCGTATTTTGTGATTGATTAGACAAAGTCGTTTTCCATATTTTTCGTGTTTGATTCTATATGGCCTAATTCTACTGCGTTGATGGGTTTCTTGTCTATCTGAGAAAAGGGGTTATCCACAAAAAAAGGGCTTGAAACAGCCTTTTGGGCACGGCCCTTTACTTGACATAAAGAGTTGCTGGTGTAGGAAAGGCTAAATATTCACATCTCGTATATCTAACAGGGGGGTTTTCAGTATGACACGTGCGATTGTTTTTCCGGGCCAGGGTTCTCAAACCGTGGGCATGGGCAAGGCTCTGTATGATGCATATCCATCGGCCAAGGCCGTGTTTGATGAAGTCGATGACGCCTTGGGCGAAAAGCTTTCCGACGTTATCTTTAACGGCCCTGCTGATGCGTTGACCCTGACCGCAAACACCCAGCCCGCGTTGATGGCGGTGTCTTTGGCGACGTTTGCGGTCTTAAAAGACAAAGGCTTTGATCTGGCAAGCCAAGCGGCTTATGTAGCTGGGCATTCTTTAGGTGAATATTCGGCTCTGTGCGCTGCAGGAACATTTACCATTGGCGATACGGCAAAACTGTTGCGCATTCGGGGGGAAGCCATGCAGGCCGCCGTTCCGGTGGGCGAGGGCGCTATGGCGGCCTTGTTGGGGTTGGATTGGGAAACCGCATCCAGTGTTGCTGCGGACGCCGAACAAGGCGATGAAATTTGCACTCCCGCCAATGACAACGCCGATGGCCAAGTGGTGATTTCAGGAAGCAAGGCGGCCGTTGAACGGGCCGCAGAACTGGCCAAAGAACGCGGCGCAAAACGGGCCATCATGTTGCCCGTATCCGCACCGTTCCATTGTGCCTTGATGCAACCCGCCGCCGATGTGATGGCAGAGGCTTTGGCAGACGCCAAAATGCAGGCTCCTGTTGTTCCGGTTTTGGCGAACGTTACGGCCGAAGCGACCTCTGATCCCGCTGAAATTCGGGAGTTGTTGGTAAAACAAGTCACCGGCACCGTGCGGTGGCGTGAAGGTATCTTGAAAATGGGCACGTTGGGTGTGGATCAACTGGTCGAAGTTGGGGCCGGCAAGGTGCTTTCCGGCTTGGTGCGGCGCATTGATCGCAATATTGCTGCAACGCCAATAAACAGCCCCGATGATATTGAGGCTTTCCTCCAGACGCTGTAAACGGCACAATAAAGACAGATTTTATAGATTCGAGGACTTACAAAATGTTTGATTTAACAGGCAAGCGGGCTCTGGTGACCGGGGCGTCCGGCGGTATTGGTGGGGCAATTGCAAAGGCTTTGCATGCCCAAGGTGCGACCGTGGCGTTGAGCGGTCGACGCAAAGACGCCTTACAGGCTCTGGCAGACGAATTGGGCGAACGTGTTTTTGTGACACCCGCACGTCTGGGCGAAGAAGGGGCGGCGGCACAATTGATCGCGGACGCCAATGATGCCATGGGCGGCGTGGATATCTTGGTCAATAACGCTGGCTTAACCCGTGATGGTTTGGCGATGCGTATGAAAGACCAAGATTGGGACGATGTCATCAACGTCAACCTGAAATCAGCCTTTCAATTGTCCAGAGCATGCTTGAAAGGCATGATGAAAGCGCGCACGGGGCGGATTATTTCTGTGACGTCTATTGTTGGCGTAACGGGCAATCCGGGCCAAGCGAATTATGTGGCTTCGAAAGCGGGCTTGATTGGTATGTCAAAGGCTCTGGCCCAAGAAGTCGCCACCCGCGGTATTACGGTGAACTGTATTGCACCGGGCTTTATTGCCACCCCCATGACCGAAGCTTTAAATGAAAAGCAACAAGAAGGCATCGTTGCGAATATCCCCACAAAAAGCATGGGCGTCCCCGAAGATATCGCCAGTGCCTGTGTATTTTTAGCCAGTGATGAAGCAAATTATATGACCGGACAGACGTTGCATATCAATGGTGGCATGGCGATGATTTAAGCCGTGATTTAGACGGTATTTGAAAATCTGGAAATAACCCGTTTCACGCACTGGCAATGGCTGGTAAAGTGTGTTACGAAACGGGGCTTTCTAAGATAAGAAGGTTAAAGCTTTAGGGCACTGTCCCCAAAAGTTCACTTTTAAACGTCTGTTTAATTGTGAATTGGATAAGGGTTCTTTAGTCGTAAGTATACTTATTTAACAATGAATTAGTTCAAGGATTTAGACATGAGTGATGTCGCGGAACGCGTTAAAAAAATCGTAGTCGAACACCTGGGTGTAGAAGAATCCAAGGTTACCGAYAATGCAAGCTTCATTGACGATCTTGGCGCTGATAGCCTCGATACCGTCGAACTTGTTATGGCTTTCGAAGAAGAATTTGGTTGTGAAATTCCCGACGATGCCGCTGAGAAAATCCTGACCGTTACAAATGCTATCGAATTTATCAATTCGAATACTTAAGCGTTTGTAGGGAAATTAGGCGGCGGAACCTAAGTCTTTTGGCTTAACGGATTCGCCGCCTTTCTCGCTTTTAGCGGGGGTTGACGGTGGTTTTTGCCGTTAAATGATAACTGAGATTTCAAAAGATATTTTATTGAGGTCAGTATGCGTCGTGTTGTGATTACCGGTTTGGGCATGGTTACCCCACTTGCTGATGGCGTTGATGCCACTTGGAACAAGCTTATTAATGGCGAATCTGGAATCAATAAGATTACCAGTTTTGATGTTTCTGATCTTACGGCCAAAATCGCGGGTCAGGTCCCTGCGGGTGATGGTCCCGGTGAATTTAACTCCGACACATATATTTCTGCGAAAGAACGCCGCCGCGTTGACGATTTTATCGTTTATGGCATGGCGGCTGCACAACAAGCTATCGAAGACAGCGGCTGGGTTCCCCAAACCGAAGAAGATCGTTATGCCACGGGTGTGATGATCGGTTCAGGCATTGGTGGTCTTCCTGTGATTGCTAAGGGCTCGTTGACTGTTGATGGTGGTGGTGGTGGTCCACGGCGCATCAGCCCGTTCTTTATTCCGGCCAGCCTGATCAATCTGGTTTCCGGCCAAGTTTCTATTAAATACGGCCTTAAAGGTCCTAACCATGCTGTTGTTACGGCCTGTTCAACGGGGGCGCACGCGATTGGCGATGCTGCCCGGTTGATCCAATGGGAAGACGCCGATGTGATGTTGGCCGGCGGTGCCGAAGCCGCCTGTTGCCGGGTTGGCATGGCGGGCTTTGCTCAGGCCAAGGCTCTATCGACCAAACGCAACGATGACCCAACGACGGCGTCTCGTCCGTGGGACAAAGACCGTGATGGTTTTGTCATGGGCGAAGGTGCGGGCGTGGTCGTGTTGGAAGAATTAGAACACGCCAAGGCCCGTGGTGCTAAAATTTACGCCGAAATCGTGGGTTACGGCATGTCCGGCGATGCCTATCACATCACCGCGCCATCGCCCACGGGTGACGGTGCTTTTCGGTGTATGAATTCTGCTCTTAAACGCGCCGGAATGAACCCCGAAGATATCGATTATGTGAACGCTCATGGTACATCAACCATGGCCGACGTGATTGAATTGGGGTCGGTCAAACGTGTCTTTGGTTCTGCGGTTGATAACATTTCCATGTCTTCCACAAAATCAGCCACCGGCCACCTGTTGGGGGCTGCGGGCGCGATTGAAGCCATTTTCTCGATCCTTGCGATCAAAAACGGTATCGTTCCGCCAACGCTGAACCTGGACAATCCGGATGAAGGCTGTGACATCGATTTGGTGCCTAAGGTCGCGAAAGAACGTCCCGTACGGGCAGCGCTTTCGAATTCCTTTGGYTTTGGTGGTACCAATGCTTCGATCATTTTGAAAGCCTTTGAATAATCCTTTAGTGCGCGAGCCTGATCATGCCCAGAGCTCTTAAAGTCCTACTTGTACTTGTGCTGATCGGCATTATGGCCGTTGTGGCGGCCTTTTTTAATCTTAAATCCAAGGCCGAACAGGCCGGACCTCACCCGGTGAATACCCGCGTTCTCATCCATGCGGGGTCGGGTTTGAAATCGATTGCCGCCGTTTTACAAGCACAAGGCGTGATCAGCAATGCGACCCAGTTTGGCCTGTGGGCGCGCTTAACCGGGCAACACACTAAATTACAGGCGGGTGAATTTGAAATTCCTGCCGGCGCTTCGATCAATGACATTTTGACGGTTTTGGAACACGGCGAAACGGTGGTGCACAAGCTGACCTTGGCCGAAGGTCTGACCGTGACCGAAATGTTAATCATGATCCAAGACGCCAAAGGCTTAACCGGAAGCGTCACAAATATTCCCGACGATGGCATGATGTTGCCCGAAACGTATCATTATTCATGGGGCGATGATCGCGAAGTCTTGGTTTCACGCATGGTCAATGCGATGTCGGATTTGATTGTTGCGCAATGGCAAATGCGCCCCAAAAACTTCATCTTAGAAACGCCAGAACAACTTTTAACCTTGGCGTCTATTGTGGAAAAAGAAACGGGTATTGCATCGGAACGGCCACAAGTCGCCGCCGTATTTTTAAACCGTTTGAAAAAAGGCATGCGTTTGCAATCTGACCCGACGGTGGTGTTTGCCATCACCAACGGATCGGGGGCTTTGGGCCGGGCTTTAACCCGTCAGGATTTAAAAACCCAGAGCGACTATAATACGTATCGGGTCAAAGGCTTACCGCCCGGACCCATTGCGAATCCCGGCCGTGATAGCATTTTGGCGGTGATGAACCCGGCGGATATAAAAGCCCTGTATTTTGTCGCGGACGGCACCGGCGGGCATGTTTTTGCCAAGACCCTAAAACAACACAATCGAAATGTTAGAAACTGGCGCCGATTCAAACGCAACCAGAAATAACGCCTTAACCCGGTAAAAGCGCTAGCCCTTTTGCGGGGCTTTTAAGAGTATCCAGCGTCTGAAACAGGGGGGGAGAACCCCTATAAACCAAGACACAGCCGCCATGGGCCACGGAAAAATGAGACTGATTCTATTGTTGGCACGGCCTTTGTTGAGACCTTGTTGAATGATGCGGGCGGCTTTGGCACCGCTCATAAACAGGGGCATGGGAAAGTCATTCTTGTCGGTAATACGACTTTCAATAAAGCCCGGACAGATGCAGGTGACGGTAATTCCGTCATCCTTTAAGGCTCCGTTTAAAGATTCTGCATAAGCTTTTACGGCGACCTTGGACGCTGAATAAGCCGGAGCCCCGGGCAGTGGTGTAAACGCTGCAAGGGAGCTGATGACCACAATGTGGCCGGATTTTCTGGGCTTCATTACGTCAATTGCGGGCCAGATGGTGTTGATCACGCCGCCCAGATTAATGTCAAAGATTGCTCGCGCTTGTGTCTCGCTTTCGCCCGTATGACCGCTGCCCGCTGAAATGCCCGCGTTGGCGATGACCAAATCCAAGGGATGGGCTCGGTCAAACGCCTTAATCCAAGCTCTCATTTTATCGGTTTGGGTAACGTCTAAAACGGTGGGCTGAGCGTCTGCGCCTAAGGCTTGGCATCGCTTGCCAACGTCTTGTAAGCGGGCTTTATCACGACCGCTTAACGCCAAAACCACACCGGGGGCGGCGTATTGGAGGGCTAAGGCCTCGCCAATGCCGCTGCTGGCCCCGGTGATCAGAATCGATTTTGGCTCTGTCCTAGATTTTGTCATGAGTGCAGTTTAGGCCCAGCGTCTTTTTCTTTAAAGCGTTCAAAAAAGAWTGGCGCAAAATAGCCAATCATGGCCCAAAACAATGCACTAATGACAATGCTGGACGCGGCAAAATGGGCTGCTAACGTTGCCGGAACCTGACTGGACATGGTGGTTGGCTGCGGTGCCCCCCAAATGTGGGGAACCGCTAAGGCAATGATTCCCAACAGTTTAAGGGCCTTTGATTGGGACCAAAAAAGACACGTCAAACCACAAAACGTAAAGGCCACGGTAAACGCCCACCAAATTTGTCGCGCCTGCAAATCAACAGTTGGCATAGCGGGAAGCTCTGGGGGCAAGCCCAGCACCGGGCCTAGGGTAAACGTGGCAAATCCCCCCATCGCCAAAAGCAGGCCTTTGGTTTGATCGGCTTTGCGTTCGCCAACGGTCAGACCAACAACCAGCAATAAAGCAAAGGCAATACCCGTGACCGAATTTGCAAGGACGGTATATAGGAAACGTTCCAGTCCGTCAGCGGGAGCCCATGCGTTTGGGTCGTGGGCATGGCTGACCGTGTTTGGGTCAATTTTCCCGGATTCTGGCTGTAACTGGTCATGAATAACCGGGGCGCCGATTTCAAGTTCTTCGGCGGCCAAGATTAACGGAGTCGTGGTGAAGGCCTCAACGGCGGTGATCAGCACAGCCGCCAGCAAGCCCGCGGCCATAGCGGACGCAAACAATCGATACATCATGGGATATAACCTTGCTTAGTGGCAGGGAAAAACTTGAACGTGGCGGGTGTCATGAGCCGCGTTGTGTACAGGTGAAGACTGTGCAAAACCAACGGTAAACAACATGGCGCCCGCAAAAATTACGGCCATCAAACGGGCTTTGCCCAGTTCAGAAACGCTAACTTTAACCGTGGATGTACTTTGAGCTTGAGTATGTGTATTCATTTTTTCTCCGATGTCATCTCACCCGATGACTTTGAAATTCAACAACATGCGGCAGGTATACTGGCTCCGGATCGATGCTTGCCTTTGACCTTCCCAAAGCGAAAAACGCTTCAGTGGTCGTCTTTAAGGCAGGCTCCCCGTGTACAGTTGCGGGGGCAGCCACGGTTGAGACCCCTTGATAGGTAAGTCTGCCGTGTTCCCTTTTGATCCCCAAGACTTWGTCTTTTTGGGAACCGCATAAAGCTATTGATAWACAAGATTTWMRGATACGGCAAGMCTTTCCTRMSCTTGTTCCGGCTTTAAGGGGRCGCTATARTATTTRAGAATTTTTTGAGGGGATTCGTGTGASWATTTCRAGCATGACAGGCTTTTCYCGGGCARCCGGRAAYAGCGAGGCCTGCGTTTGGGCRTGGGAGGCCAAAAGCGTGAAYGGYAAGGGCCTRGACGTGCGCGTGCGCGTGCCACGGGGCTTTGATRSYYTRGAATCYGSRGCGCGKGACCGGGTGACCAAACGYTTTCGGCGCGGCAATATTTCYTTRAGCCTTGATCTGACGTGGASCMAACCTCAAACCGGYGTGGYGGTCAACGAAGACGTTTTGGCWCARGTGCTGAAKGCGGTRGCYAAGGTTCAAGACGYCTGYCCATCGGCMACGYCRCCSACGGCGGATGGATTGTTRRGTYTGCGYGGTGTTTTGGAACAGGTCGAATTRCAAGCCAGTGCGGMRGACCTTGAMGYYTTGSAAMGTCRGSTSTTAGAAAGTCTGGAYCAAGCYTTAGAACAACTCAGCGAAGAYCGKGRYGCGGAAGGYCAGCGTTTGGGCGGYGTKTTGCACGAYCAATTGGCYGAMATCGAAATTTTATCGGAACAAGCKGSTGGTCTYGCMRSTCTWTTWCCMGARGCCATYCGACAACGTYTAAARTCACAAGTWGARCTCTTGMYCCAAGATATCGAGGCCGTTAATCCTGAGCGTCTTGCACAGGAAGCGGCGTTGTTGATGGTCAAGGCAGACGTGCGCGAAGAACTCGATCGATTGAGTGCGCACATTGCGGCGGCCCGTGATCTTTTGGGCCAAGAGGAGCCGGTTGGTCGGCGATTGGATTTTTTGTGTCAGGAATTTAACAGAGAAACAAATACTTTATGTTCTAAGTCGGTTGATACACAATTAACCCGCATTGGCTTAGACCTTAAGGCCGTCATCGAACAATTTCGCGAACAGGTACAAAACATTGAATGACCCTTTAAATATTAAACGCAGTGGGGTAATGCTGGTTTTATCGTCTCCGTCCGGGGCCGGAAAAACCACGATTTCGCGGATGCTGCTTGAATTTGATGACAATTTGACCATTTCTATTTCCGCGACCACACGGCCTCCACGTCCGGGTGAAGTCGATGGCGAAGATTATTTTTTCATCACCAAAGAAAAGTTTCATGAAATGGTCGAAAAGGAAGAGTTCTTGGAACACGCGACGGTGTTTGGAAATTCCTATGGCACACCCAAAAAACCTGTTGAAGAAGCCTTAACAGCGGGTAGAGACGTTCTGTTCGATATGGATTGGCAAGGCACCCAACAGATTTATGGACGCGTTCATGATGATTTGGTGCGGGTCTTTATTTTGCCTCCATCCAAGGACGAACTGGAAAACCGTCTGCGTTTGCGGGCCCAGGATTCAGAAGACGTGATCATGAATCGCATGGCCAGAGCTTCTGACGAAATGGGTCATTACAACGAATATGATTACATCGTCGTTAATGTAAAAATTGGCGATGCCGTCGCCGAAGTACAATCAATTCTGACAGCGGAACGCTTAAAGAAAAATCGCCGGATTGGGCTGTATGCTTTTGTGCGGGCCTTGCGCGGCTTGACCGACGAAGCCTAAGCTTTTTTCTGAGCTTCAAATAACCTTGCCAGTTTTGCAAAGTCTTCGACGGACAGCTCTTCAGCCCGTGCGGTTTCTTTTAGCCCAACCTCAGCGGCGTTCAGCTTCAATACTTTCAGGCTTTGGCGAAGCATTTTTCGGCGTTGCCCAAAGGCTGCGGCGACAACTTTTTCCATTGAATCCCACGTTGCCGGAGCCAAAGGTTTAGGGCGCGTGGTCAAGGTTACCACCGTCGATTGGACCTTGGGCGGCGGTGTAAAGGCCCGTTTGTCGATGTTAAATTCCAAGCGCACTTCACACAGCCACTGGCACATAATGCTGAGACGACCATAAGCTTTGGTGCGCGGTTTTGCGACAATACGGTCGGCGACTTCCTTTTGAAACATCAAGGTAAAGCCTTCGAAGTCCTGAACATTCTTAAGCCAACCGATCAAAAGCGGGGTGGCGATGTTGTACGGCAGGTTCGACATAATGCGCCGCGGAGCCGGGGCCAGACTTGCGAAATCTTGTTTTAAGGCATCGCCTTCGATGATTTCAAGGCGCGTAGAATAGGCCGGGCAAAGATAGGCGTTTAAAGCGTCGATACACCGTGTATCGCGTTCAACGGCGACCATGTGCTTAACACCTTCGGCCAAAATCGCACGGGTCAACCCGCCCGGTCCCGGGCCGACTTCTATAACTGTGGTTTGGCTAAGGTCGCCTGCGGTTCTGGCGATGCGTCCGGTGAGGTTCAGATCCAAAAGGAAGTTTTGCCCCAGTTGTTTTTGCGCGGCTAAGCCATGTTCGGCAATGATTTCGCGCAACGGCGGCAGATTGTCAGGTTCTTGTGCCAAATCTAATCCCCTAACCGGGCTTCGGCCATGATGCTTGCCATGTTGAGGGCGGCAATCAGGCTGAGTTCAGAGGCTTGCCCGGTGCCAGCGATGTCAAAGGCGGTGCCATGATCGGGCGATGTGCGGACAAACGGCAGGCCCAGTGTAGCATTCACACCGTGTTCAAAATCCAAGGCTTTTAACGGAATAAGGCCTTGGTCATGATACATGCATACGGCTGCGTCATAGGTGCTCAGGGCTTTGTGGGTAAACATAGTGTCGGACGGATAGGGGCCAGATACATCAATCCCCTCGCTTTGAAGTCGTTCAATGGCGGGGATGATGATGTCGATCTCTTCTTTGCCCATGGACCCACCTTCACCAGCATGAGGGTTTAAACCGGCAACCGCGAGTCTGGGTTTGGCAATACCAAAATCTTGTTTCAGCGCGTTGTGGGTGATGCGCACAATGCTGCAAATCGTGTCGGTGTTGAGGCTTTTTATCGCGTCAAACAGCGACACATGCACGGTCGCCAAAACCACACGCAATTGATCACAAGCCAACATCATGACGGGTTGAAAATCGTCCCCGGCCAGATAAGCTAAATATTCGGTATGTCCGGGGAATTCAAACCCAGCCTCATACAAGACCTCCTTGGCAATGGGGTTGGTGACAAGGCCCGAAGCTTCGCCCGATCTGACAAGTTCAACGGCGGTTTGAATGGCGTTGATGATGCCCGGTGCGTTTTGAGACGTCGGACGTCCGGGCTGTGCCGGCACCGTCAAGGAATTGTGCAAAACGGGTAAGGCATGGTCAAAAATTTCCCGGGCTTGGCTTACTGTTTGTAAACGCTGGATCGGAACGGGCAGGTCTAAACGTGCTGCAGTTTGTCTTAAATGGTCGGCGTCCCCGATGTAAAAAAACGGTGGAAGTTTGCGACCATTTTCAGCAAAGCGAATCCATGCCTTTAACGCGATATCCGGACCTATGCCGGAAGGATCACCCATGGTCAAAGCTAAGGGCGGTTTTGCCATCACTGGCGAATGTCCACAAACGCATCGCGGCGTAAATCATTCAAACGGCGTCGGGCCGCAATATCAAGGCGACGGTTTTTTAAGGTCCGCGAAACCTTTTCACGGGCCTTATCTAAGTCCTGAGCTTCGGATTGGCGTTCGCAAATCATCATTACCGCCAAGCCGCCACCCGTGACCAAAGGGGGGCTGGGTTGACCGACCGCAAGTGGACCCAATACCGCCTGCATTTTTTTAGGAAGGGTGGAGAGGCTGATTTCGCCCATGGACCCAGACAACAGTGATGTTTTGAAAGGATACCCCGGCAATCCACTTAAGCTTTCAAGCTGCGGGCAAGAGCTTGCTGTGCGGGTGATGCTGTTGAGTTGTTGCGCGGTCGCATTGGCCACTTGAGGATCGTTTACGTTCGCAACGGTGACATGAAGCTGGGAAACTTTCAAAATGGTTTCGCCGCCTTCTAACCCCGGACTGCTGCGAATTTCGCGCAACAACATCAGGTAATATCCGCCAATCGAACGCACAGGCATTGAGACTTGCCCCGGCTTTAATTGGCGCACCACATTTTCCAATTCATTGACCAAATGGTTGGCCTGCATCCACCCCATATCGCCCCCCGAAACAGAAGATGGAGCGCGTGAAAAGTTTGTGGCGAGGGTCTTGAAAGAGGCCCCTTTTTGAATCTCTTGTAAAAGGCGGCGGCTCAACATCTGAGCCTCTTGGTCCTGAGAAGGCTTATTAACGGGAATGAAAATTTCGGCCAACAGATATTCAGGTTTGCCCGCATTTGACCGAATGCGGTTGAGTTCATCCGAGATGTCTTCTTCACTGACTTTTATATCCCGAGCCAATTTTAGACCGACAAACGTTTGCCAGGCAAGCTCGGTTTCGATGCGCATGGAAAGTGTTGAAATCGGAACGCCAGATTGCATCAGCATGTTCGAAAACTGATCAAGGGTCATCTTATTATTTGCGGCGATGGCTTGTAAACGTGCTGAAATATCTGCTTTGGGGACCTCGACGCCGGTCCGGCTGGCTTCTTGCAGTTTGAGTTTCTCTTCGATAAGGTTGCGCAAAATTTGGGGTTTAAGACGCGCTCTGTTTTCCGGAGTTGACTTCATTTGACTGGAATTGAGGATCATCGTAATCCGGCTTTCCAAATCCAGAACGGAAATGACTTCTTCATTGATTACGGCGGCAATGCCCAGCCCAACGTTTTCCGCCCGCACGGGTAGGGGGCTGGCAATGAAGAGCGTCATCAAGCCAAGGCCGAAAAAAATGCGGGAAAAGGACGTTTTTGTATTCATGAAAAACCCGGTCAGTCTTTTTGTTGGTGATATGCTCAATAGTGTACGGTCATTATGGCGAAGCAAGGGCATTAATTCACCGAAACATCAGAAGTCACTTCGCCTAAAGTTTTGAAGACCACACGGAACATGATGGAATCATTGGGTTGGACTTCACGATCTTGATAAAAGGTCCGAGCAAGTGTGGTTTCAAAGGTGAGGCATTCATCATCATAAGTGAGCGCTAAATTCAGAGCACGCTGCCCCCCGTTTTGGGTTAGGTCGCGTACGCCCGACAAACGGCTGCTCCAGCGATCTGTGAGTGTTGCCCCAAAGGCATAAGAAATTTCTTTTCGACCAACCAGTTCGCTGTCTTCTTGCGTGTCAAAAAAGACATAACCAGCACCGTAACTAAACCAACCCGCAGATCCTGAAAGACCGAGTTCGTTGCGCCGGAAATCCCAAGTGTCTTTGTCCAAGCGCGTCCGATATAACAAATTGAAATTGCTGTTCGGAGAAACCTGAATTTTTCCAACATAGTCGGAAAAGTTATTTTCCAGACCAGAGCCAACTTTGAACGTATCGTCTTTTTTGAGACGATAGCTTTGCCCCAGAAGTACAGATGTTGAGCCACCATCATCTCCGGTAACGGACCACTTCAAACCGTAATTTGCCCGAGGCCCACTTTCAACACGGTCATATCCTGTGAAACGATTGGTGCTGAACAGGTTGGCATCGTTGAAGTCRAARTCCTGACTGTCYTCGTTGGCCATTTTATARSWRTTGCCGCCATAGGGGCTGACGATAATTTGTCCCATGGGTTCGATGATTTCCGTAACAGTGCCGGATTTCCTCGCCAACGGCCAGCTCCAGTCCAAGGCCAGTTGCGGCGTAACGCGTAAAGCGGCACCGTTATAAGTGGTGCCGCGAGAAACGGGGACGGGTTGGTTGTCGGCGTGAAAAAAGTCAACGCCCATGGATGCGCTGAGTTTGTAAATGTCGCCCTTTGGCGCCACATATGGCAAAGTCCATGCTGGTTTAACGCTGATCCGGCGCGAGCTCACACCTTGATCCCGTGACAGCATAGCCACATTCACATCAACCGAATTATAAGCGCCCAGACGGTTGGGATCGCCTTGGTGATTGAGTTCGATCACAGGCAAAATGGTTGGTGTTGTGGCATCGTTGTCCGTGCTGCGCAAGCCTTGAAAGGCCATGGCTGAAATAGACGTATAGGTGTTGTCTTGCAAACCTTCGAGGAATACTCGACTGGTCAAAGTGTCTTCGTTGCCAAAGCTGTAGCGACGCATGTAGGTGTCCGTGATTGCCCGGTTAACATTTGCACCCCACCGCCATTTGCGGTTGAGGTCAAAATTGGCTTGTGCCTTGATATGACCCAGAATATCTTTTTTGGAATCATAAGCGATGCTGGCTTCGGTGAAGATTTTGCCTTTGGTAAAGCGTTCCCGGTATTCCCCGGCAACCGCGCCAAATTCATCGGACGTGATGATCGGCGTCAATGTCACATCAGAGTTGTCATCTAAGACATAAAAATAAGGTGTTTGTACAACAAAGCCCAATGTGGACGAGCCACCAACGCGGGGGGTTAAGAACCCTGATTTGCGTTTGACCGTTGGGTCCGGGTGGCTGAGGTACGGCATGTACACGACCGGAATGCCCGCGATCTCTAACCATGAATCTTGATATTCGACGGTTTTGTTGAGCTTGTCATGCACCACTTTAACCGATTTAATTTGCCACAATGGAGGGCGACCGGGATCTTCGACACACCGTTCGCACCGGGTGTAAACAACCCGGTCCATGGTCATGGTTTCGTCGTTGACCAATTTTGCGCGTTTGGCCGCAATGCGCGACTTGTCCGAGAGAACCGCGCGCATGTCTTCGATGATGCCATTTTTCAGATCACCTGAAATTTCTAAAGATTGTGCAAAAATAACATCGCCATTGGCGCGATGCAAAGTGACGTTACCGCTGGCGCGAATGATGTCGTTGGTTTGATCATAACTGATGAGGTCGGCGATTAAGGTGCGATCGGGTTGATTGATTTCAACATGGCCCCGTGCGGTGATAATACCCAATTCGTTGTCGTGGGTCATGGAATCCGCTGAAAATGCCGCAGGTTGGTCGCTCGAGTTTTGGGCAAATGCCCCCCCCGTAAAGCTTGAAAAGCTAAGGGCAAAGGCGGTTAAAACTGCTGAAAATATGCGCTTAATCGTCATAAACCGTCTAACCGTCCTCAAGATGCAATAGCATGGCGAGCCCCAACATCAAGGCCACCACCGAAGGTGACCATGCGGCGAGCACCACCGGAATGCTTTCCGACAAACCCAACGCGTAAACAACATCGGAAAAGAAATAAAGTATAAATCCTGTCAACACACCACTGGCAATGACAAAAGTTGTGGCCCCACGTCTAGCATGACGCAGAGTGAATGTCGCGGCGATTAACACCATGGCGCACATTAATAACGGGGACGCCAACAACGAATGCAATTGTAAACGATGGCGAATGGCAGAAAATCCAGCTTCATCAAGGGTTTGTATGAATTCAGGCAGTTTCCAAAAAGACATGGTGGCCGGCGATGCAAAATTGTCCTGAATCCGCGCCAAGGTTAAGTCTGTTTCCAGCCAGTATTCATCCTTGTGAATGGGTGGAGATTCAGGGCTGTTGATCCAGGCATTTTCCATGCGCCAAAAGCCATCACCCAAAATGGCGCGTTCGGCATCAATGCGGCCAATAAAGGTGTCTTGGCCTTGGTACAAAAACGTGATGGTGTTGAGCAGTTCAACGCGTTCGTCTTGTTGGATGATGTTTCGCGCATGCACCACGGCGTGGCCTTCGGATGTGCCTTGGCGCAACCAAAGCCCGGTTTTAGAAATGGCCAGAACGCTCTTTTGTCCCTTTAAATAAGACGCTTCCATGGTTTGAAAGCGGGCCAAGGTCGTTGATGACAGCGGGTTAAAGACGGTGACTTTAAAAATACCCAAGGCAAGGGCCAACAACAGAACCGGTAACAAGAATTGCCAGACAGAAATGCCAGCGGCCCGCGTGACGGCCAATTCATGACTGCGGGTCAACCGCCAAAACGATGTCATACCGCCGAACAAAACGGCAAAAGGAAACAGCAATTGCCCCATATGCGGAAGTTTCAAAAGGGCCATTTCAATAATGATGGCAAAGGTTACGTCGGGTTTTGAAGACGATCTGCGCAACAATTCCAACATATCCATCAGGAAAACCAAGGTGAGAAGACCTACGAAAAAGGCTAAAAAACTCAGCAAAAAACCGCGTCCGATGTAAATCGATAGGGTGCTCGACAGCTTCATGCGTTGGCTCCTTGCCCAGACCGAGGAGAGGCGTTGGTTTTTGTCTTTTTCTGAAACAGCTGGGGCATCATCAAAGCCAATGTTCCCAAGACGATGGGCAGGGCCGTGACGATGTAAATGCCGGGAATGAGGAGTTCGTTTTTCGCCGCTATGTTCAAAATGGCCAGTAAAGAGGCTTGATAGAATCCGGCTAAAAACACGGCCAGAAGGATTCTTTTGCCTTCCCCCCGGCGTGTGAAGCTTCCCGAAATCAAGACGCTTAAGGCGATCATAGCGAAGCCTAGCGCCGACCAAGGCAGGGCTAATCTGCGATGGATTTCAACGTGGAATTTTCCGATGTTTTTGGTATCCAACCCATGTGTATCCAAATTGGTAAGCTCGTCCATGGATCGTTCGCGGGCTTCCCTGTGGCGGGTTTGCCCTGTGGCTGTTGGTGCCGCAAGCTCAAAAACATAGCGGTCAAAATACAAAATCGACAATTGCTTGGTTTGCTTGTCAAAGTTTTGGCGTGATCCGTTGAACATGATCACCCGTGCGCCTTCGTCACTTTGCACCATGGCGCCGTGCTCGCTCATTAACGTGAAACTGCGCCGAGAATCTCTGTCATCGTGGGCCATAATACCCAACAAGCGACCATCCTGTGTGCGTTCACGAACATATACGGTGATGCCCCGAGCGACGGTGTTAAAAGTGCCTTCTTTCAACAAAACATGGGAAAAACTATAGCGAATGTCCCACTGCATTTCCCGAAACTTGGTGTAAGACGTTGGCACCAAATACGTCGACAACAAATAGCCCGTAGCCACCACCAGAACCGCCAAAAATAAGGCCGGCTTAGCAAGGCTAAACTGACCCAAGCCGGCCGCGCGCATCACCACCAGTTCCCGGTCCATGATCATACGGTGATAGGTGAAAGTTATGATGGCAAATAGGCTGATGGGTAAAATGATGGTCAGAAAGTTCGGCATCATTAGGCCCGTCAGATAGACGAACATACTCGCCGACAGACCACGGTTGACGATCATGTCGACAAACCGCAACGATTGGCTCAGCCAAATCACGCACGTGAGTGATACGGCAACCAGCGCTACCCCTGTGAATAACTGTCCGAAAATGTAACGGGTGAGACTCTTCATTTCGCCGTTAATCCTGCCGCATTAAAAAGAAGCCGTAAAATGTGCCAAAACGGCACAAAAATCAAGAACAACAAGCTTTTGGTCTGGTTTTTTAAGGTGGGTTAGTCTTGGGACGGCAAGACCTTGCCGGGGTTTGCCAGATTTTCAGGGTCAAGGCTGGCCTTGATCTTGCGCATCAAGTCCAATTCAACAGGGTCCTTCAGGCGTTTCATTTCGCCTGTTTTCAACTGTCCAATGCCATGTTCGGCGCTGAAACTGCCGTGCATTTGGGTGACCAAGTCGTGGACCGCTTGATTGGTTTTTGTCCACTGATCCAAGAAATCTTGCTTGTCCATGGTTGCGGGCTGGGTCAGGTTAAAATGGATATTGCCATCGCCCAAATGGCCAAAGGCACAGACCCGCACGCCTGAAATTAAGCCTTCGACCAAGGTTGAGGCGCGCTCAATAAAGTCAGGAACGCTCGATACCGGCACCGATACATCGTGCTTGATTGATCCGCCTTCGATTTTTTGCGCTTCGGGAATGGCTTCACGCAACGCCCAGATGGCGTCCATTTGCGGCCCACTTTGGGCAATCACCGCGTCTTCGACCCATTCGGCCTCAAAGGCTTCTGTCAGGGCGGTTTCCATCAGGTCGTTTAAGTTCGCGGACCCATCTGCACTGGCAAATTCCAGCAACATATAAACCGCGTGCTGGCCTTCGAGCGGGTTTTTGACCCCATCAATGTGCTTTTCGGCCAAGCTTAAGGCAAAATCACTGAACACTTCACAGGCATTTAACACGTCAGAGGCTTGGTTGCGGGCGCTGTGAAAGGTGTTGAGGGCCTCCTTGAAACTGGCGCAGCCGATCAGTGCCACGGCCTTTGATTTGGGGTGGGCATACAATCTCAAGACGGCCCGCGTAATGATGCCCAATGTGCCTTCTGCGCCTAAAAATAAAGCTTTGAGATCGTACCCGGTGTTGTCTTTGCGTAAAGATTTCAGGCCGTTCCAGATTTGTCCATCGGGTAAAACGACTTCCAACCCCAACACCAGTTCGCCCGCATTGCCGTACCGCAAAACATGCACGCCGCCAGCGTTGGTGGAAAGGTTGCCGCCGATCTGACAACTGCCTTCGGCCCCTAGACTTAAGGGAAAATATGCGCCAGCCTCAACTGCGGCTGTTTGCACATCGGCCAAAATCGCCCCGGCTTCGACCGTCATGGTCAAGTTCAAGACATCGACCTGTTCAATCTTGTTGAGGCGTTCCAAACTGATGATAACAGCGTCTTTGGGAACCCCTCCACCGACCAGCCCGGTATTGCCGCCGTGGGCCACAAAAGGTGTATTGAATTGGCTGCAAAGCTTTACAATTTTTGATACTTCAAGGGTGTTTTCCGGTTTGACCAAAGCCGGGGACGTGCCTTTGTAAAGGCCGCGTTCTTCCTCTAGATGACCTGCAAAGTCGGTGGGGGTGGTGACCACATAACGTTCCCCCAGCAACTCGTTCAGGGCGGTGATGAGGCTCATGATCTTTCTTTCGGCACAAAGATAAAGTTAAACACATAATCTTTCGGCGTGGGGGCTTTGCGGTGATGCTTGTCGCCATCAAAGGCGTCGCCTGAATTCAGCACGCCTTTGTGCAAAAACAGCATGCGATAGCCCAAATCCATGACCCGTTTCAGGTCGTCTTCGATGGCGCGCCCGGTGTGTTGTTGTTCCATTTCGATCAACAATGTGGGGCGGTCGCGTTTGATGGTCTCGACGGCGCCGTCCAAAACCGCCATTTCGTGGCCTTCCACATCGATTTTCAAAAAGCCAATGTTGGTCAGGCCTTCATCGTCGAGCTTTCGGGTTTCAACCATCACTTCGCCATAGCTGTCGCCGACTTTATCGTGGTTGAGGCTGGCGCCTTGATTGGAATAACTGCCGCGAGCTGTTTTGGGAATGCGCAGCGCAAATTCACCCGCTTGATCGGACAGGGCGGCAAARTTCACGGTGGCYTTTGGYCCKGTWCCGGMTTTCAGCGTTTTGAACATTTTGGGATTGGGTTCATACGCATAAACGTGTTGGCTCAGGCGTTCCAGCCAATAGGTGTAAACCCCCTTATTGGCCCCGGCATCGACCGAATTGCGCTCAGGATCAATTAAAAACGGCAAAATGCTCAGTTCAGCCTCACCCTTTTTAAGCTCGCGGCGGCCTCGCAAAACATAATAAAGCCGCGGCGGAATCAAAATACCCCGTATTTTTTCCTCAAAAGAAGACGGCGGCTCCCAACCAGCTTTGGTCTCAACAGTATCGTTCAAAACAAATCCCCAAATTCAAATTTCGGCGACCATACCACGGGAGGCTAAGGCTTTTCCACCGTTACTATATACCTCAGCGTCATACCCGTATCTCTCTATCCGTCATTCCCGCGCAGGCGGGAATGACGGATAGTGGATTACTTTGTTGCACTGGCTCGCTTCAAACGATCATTGATCGCCACGCCTAGGCCTTCGTTGGGGATGGGCATGACGGCTATGCCTGCACTTCCCGGTGTGTCCAAGGTTCGCATCATCGCAAATAGGTTGGCGGCGGCCTCAATCAGGTTGGCTGTGGTCGCGAGATTTAAGGCCTTCGTTGGGGCATTTGCGCCAAACGCCAACAGGCTTTCGCCGGGTTTTACTTCATCCGCCTTTACATTCATGCGCAAGGGGATAGAGGGTGCATAATGGCTTTTCAGTTGGCCCGGCGCGATGATGTCTTCGCTGGCGTTGATCGCCAGTGGGCCGATGACCGCTTCGATGTCTTCTTTTGCTAGGCCACCTGGGCGGAGCAGGGTGGGGATTTTCCCTGAAATATCTACTATTGTGCTTTCCAAGCCGACCGTACACGGCCCACCATCCAGAACCATATTCAGGGTCAAACTGCCCGAAAATTGTCCGTCCACATGGCCCGCTTGGGTGGGGCTGATGGTGCCCGATAGGTTTGCGCTGGGGGCCGCAATGGGCACGTTCGCGGCCGCCAAAAGGGATTGAGCAACCGGGTGATTGGGCATGCGCACGGCGACTGTATCTAAGCCCGCGGTGGCCAATAAAGACAATTTAGAACCCTTTTTACGGCGCAGGACCAGCGTTAAAGCGCCCGGCCAAAAAGCCGTTGTTAGCTGATTTGATAAATCATTAAATTCAGCAAATTCAAAAGCTTGTTCTATATTTTTAATGTGAATGATTAGCGGGTTAAAAGCGGGGCGTTGTTTGGTTTCAAAGATTTTTGCAACGGCCTGATCATTCGTCGCGTCGGCCCCCAATCCGTACACCGTTTCGGTGGGAAAAGCGACCAAGCCTCCGGCTTTTAAAATCGATGCGGCTTGTTCAATGTGGATTGAATCCGCCGGGGCCAGATGACAGGGGGGAAGCTTGTTCACGGCTTTTAATCCGCTAAACCCAGAACGCCCTTAGCCACAAAATGCGGGTTATCAAGGCCGGGTTTGCCGTACATTAAGGGCTGACCGTCCAAATTTGTAACAGACCCGCCCGCAGCCACCAGCACGGCATGTCCGGCGGCGGTATCCCATTCCATGGTGCGGCCCAAACGCGGATACAAATCGGCGGCACCACGGGCCACATGACAGAATTTCAACGAACTGCCCGCGCTCATTTCTTTGGCAATTTTAAAGTCTTCTAAAAAAGTCACGGTTTCGGGTGTTTTGTGATTGCGACTGACCAGAGCGGTTAGGCCTTTGGCGGGCGCTGGGCGACAATGGATTTGCTTTGGACCATTACCGTCCAAATCCGCAAAGGCTCCATGAGGACTGCCTAAATAAGTCTGCCCCAAGGCCGGAGCATGGACCACACCCAAAACCGGAGAGCCCGCATCAATCAAAGCAATATTGACGGTGAATTCCCCGTTTTTCGAGATGAATTCTTTGGTGCCATCCAACGGATCAACCAACCAAAACGGTCCGCCATCCAGTTCGGGGGCTTTTCCATCGCTGAACGCTTCTTCGCCGATGATGGGGAAATGATCCCCGGCGATTTCTAAAATGCCTTGTGTAATCAGGTCTTCGGCCAATTGATCCGCCTTGGTCACCGGGCTGTCATCGCCTTTGGTTTGGACGTCAAAGTCGGTTTTGTAAATGTCCATAATCAAATCCCCGGCCCGAACGGCAAGGGTGTGAAGCTGGTCAAGAAGAGACAACGGAATATTGACGGTCATGGACAAGGCCTTTTGTTTAAGGAGAATCTAAAATCAAATATAGACACATTCAATCGGGAAGGGAAATATCGGCCCAATCGGCCCCGGTTCCCGCCGCAATAAAGCGTTTGGCGGTCAAGGTCTCTGACCAGTTTTCCGGGTTTAATCCGGCCTTGATTTTAAGGTGGCGGATGAAATCTTTGGGCTCGGGCAGTTGTTCCCAGACCGAAGGTAAAAACAACGCCTTTTGACCGGAATCTTCAATGGATAATCCATCAACACCCGCCTGCAACTTGGCATAAAATTCGGCTTCATCGTTAAATTCAAAGGGCTCAGGCGGGCTGAGGACCGAAATATGCAGATCAAGGCCTTTAGCCTCATTTTGTTGTAACGACGCAAAGCGGGGGTCGTGAAAGGCCGCCCGATTGGCGTTGGCGACCACATCAGAGGCCAAAGGCCGCCACGCTTCGGGGCTGCCAATGCATCCACGCAGCAGATTGTCTTTGCGGAGCGTCACAAAACACGCGCCGTTTTCGGCCAGTTGGGGGGCCAGGTGTTCAAGATGAACTTCGGCGGGGGCATTTTCTTTAAGGGTGAAATCAATGGAGCCCTTAGCCAAGCTCAGCAACAAAGCGCCGTGGGTTTTGAGCAAGGCGCGGGTGGCTTCGGCAAAGTCTGAATTCGTCGTCATTTTAGTCTGTCTCCCAAAAGGCCCAAGACCCATACCCGACCACGCGGTCCTTGGGTCCAGCGGTATCGCCCGAATTTCTAAGGTCTAAGGTTTTTACACGAAGATTGCGTTGCTTGGCGACCTCTAACAAGCCTTTGACCGGATGACGTCCACAGGCCTGATTGTCGCCAATCGCGGCTCCATCCAAGTTTTCAATGGCGGTGCTGGTGCTTTGATCCAGTTTTTGGGCGGTGTCGTAATCTAAAAAGTGGCTAAGATCGGTGGAAATTACAATCAACGTTTCCGGCCCGCCCCATGTAGCGTTTAAGACTGCGGCGACTTCATCCGGGCTGGCCCCGCCAACAATAATGGGAATAAGCTGAAAATCGCCCAATACGGCCTGTAAAAAGGGCACGTGGACTTCCAAGCTGTGTTCGGGMASGTGGGGCGCATCATAAACTTCAACGCCGGAAAGGCTTAGCAAGGTGTTATCAARGCTGTGATCTAAGGGAATTGAGCCCAACGGCGTTGCATAGCTGTCGGCACTCGACAACGCCATGCCCGCCACAGCCACCCGGTGGCACGGGCCTAATAAGACCACACGTTTAATCAGGCCTTTTAAGGTTTGCAAGGGGGCGTAGGCATATGCTGCCACGGGACCGGAATACACATATCCGGCGTGTGGTGCGATGATGGCCTTGGGCGGTGTATCGGCGGTATCGGGCACCGCGTTCAAAAAACCCTGAATATCGTGCAACAAAGTTGYCTGATCGCTGGCATAAAACGTRCCGGCAACRGCGGGGGCTCGTGTGGTGTTCATCACATCATTCATGGTAAGATTATAGCAGTCTAGGCTTAAACCTGAAAGCATTCGCATGACCGAGCAACATTTTCCAGAAGCCTTCCCCGGACGATACTTCCATACGCTTGATGATGGTCGGGTGCAGTGTGATGTTTGTCCTCGGTACTGCAAGCTGCGTGATGGGCAGCGCGGGCTTTGTTTTGTGCGCGCGGCGGACGCTGGGAAAGTGGTTTTGACAACATACGGGCGGTCCTCTGGATTTTGCATTGATCCCATTGAAAAMAAACCGCTTAATCACTTTTTACCGGGAACACCCGTGCTGTCATTTGGCACGGCCGGGTGTAACCTGACGTGTAAATTTTGCCAAAACTGGGATATTTCAAAGGCCCGTGAGTTTGATGTATTGGTGGGCAAGGCATCCCCCCAACAGATTGCCCAAGCGGCCTTGAAATCGGGCTGTAAAAGCGTCGCCTTTACCTATAACGATCCGGTGATTTTTTTGGAATATGCGGTGGATACGGCGGTTGCGTGTCATGAATTGGGGATTAAGACCGTGGCCGTGACGGCCGGTTATATCGCGCCCGAGGCCCGCATAGAATTTTTCAGCCACATGGACGCCGCCAATGTGGATTTAAAAGGATTTACGGAAGACTTTTATCACCGCGTGTGTGGGGCTCACTTGGCGGATGTTTTGGATACTTTGAAATATTTAAAACACGAAACCGATGTCTGGTTCGAACTCACCACGTTGCTGATTCCCGGTGAAAATGATTCGGACGATGAAATCGAGGCCATGACCAAATGGGTGGTGAAGAATCTAGGCCCCGATGTGCCGATGCATTTTACGGTGTTTCATCCCGATTGGAAAATGTTGGACAAACCGCGCACCCCGGAACAAACGGTGGTGCGCGCGCGCGACATCGCGCTGAACAACGGCGTTAAGTATGCTTACGTGGGCAATGTTCACAATCTTAAGGCCGAAAGCACCTATTGTTCGAACTGTGGCGAGCGATTGATTGGGCGCGATTGGTATGAGCTTAGCTCGTGGCGCTTGACGGGGGACGGTCAGTGCGTAAATTGTGGGCAACAGTGTGGTGGTATCTTTGACGGTCCGCCGGGGATTTGGGGGGCGAAACGTCAGCCCATACAGATATAGAGATTGCATGAACAAACGCCGCACGATTGCCGTTAGCCTGAAACTGTTGATATCGGTTGCTTTGATCTGGTTCGTATTGGACGCGGTCGGGGTCGAGGACTCCTTTGCACGTATTTTAAGCGCCGATGCCAGCTGGCTGGCGCTGGCCTTGGCGATTGGCATGGTGCAGGTGTTGATTTGCACGCTCAGATGGCTGGCGGTCTTAAAAGGTATTGATGCCGATCTTGGTTTTGTTCAAGCGTTCAAATWCTGGTAYGTTGGGGCMTTTTTTAATCAGGTTTTGCCCTCCGGCGCGGGCGGGGACGTGGTGCGCGGTTATTTGGCGTACAAAAATGGATTGGCCGTGGGGCCCGTGCTCAACAGTTTGTTTTTAGATCGAGCCGCGACCGTTCTGGCTTTGGTGTTGCTGGTCGCCAGCATGACGCCATTTGCCGCGGGGCATATGGATAACGAGCGGTGGTTTGTGCAAATTGTCGGGCTGGTGCTGGTGGGGTGCTTTTTTGGGTTAGCGATGATCATGGTGTTGGATAAGCTTCCCGCATCATGGAGCCGCTTTCGCCTGTTCAAGGCCCTGAACCATTTGGCGGTGGATGCCCGGCGCGTGATGTTGCACCCTTATCGCGCTGGAGAATTGCTGTTTTGGTCGGTTTTGGGCCACCTGAATTTGGTGTTGGTGGTCTATGTTTTGTTTCGGGCCATTGATGCAGATGTTTCGCTGATCGATTGCTTGTTGGTTTTTCCTCCGGTGTTGTTGGTGCAAGTGATCCCCGCGTCGATTGCCGGATGGGGCATTCGCGAATGGTCGATGGTGTCGATGTTTGCCTTGGTGGGGATCGAAGCCGAGGCCGCTTTGGCGGTATCGATCTTATTTGGCTTGGCGATGATCGTTTCCAGCTCGCCGGGGTTAGCCGTTTGGCTGGGCCTAAATGATCGTTTGAAGACCACCGATGTCGAAAAGTTTGGCGATTTGTCAAATCAATAGCCACATATTTGTGAATGCCGTAAAGTAAGCCAAATTTATTTTTAATGGAGTCCCTTATGAAAATTACCTTTGCTAATCCTGTTGCCCCTAAATCTGGAACCGTTGTTGTCGGTGTCCTTGACGGACGTAAACTTACCGACGGGGCCAAGGCCATTGATGACGCCACGGGTGGGGCGTTAATGCGGGCGATTAAGGCCAGCAGTTTTAAAGGCACCAAAAGCCATTCTCTGACGGTTTTGGCACCTAGTGATAAAATTGTTCGGGTGCTGTGTTTGGGATTGGGCAAAGCCAAGGAYATTACGGAAYTGGGCCTRCAAAAYTTAGGCGGCARWATYGTYAAAMRYYTKGGMGCKCATACWSYRAAAGCYCARGTGATGGTCAGCGATTTGGACGGATGCGACATCAAAGCCCCCGACATGGCGGCGCACATCGGATTGGGCGCGCGTTTGGGCAGTTACCGTTTTGACAAATACAAAACCAAAAGTTCAAAATGCCATGAACCCAAATTAAAAGAAGTCAAACTTCTGTGTGCGAATTCCAGCAAAGCCAAAACGCTGTATGCGCCGCAAGATAAAATCGCMGATGGTGTCTTTATGACCCGCGATTTGGTCAGCGAACCTGCCAACATTTTGTACCCGGAAAGCTTTGCCAAAGAAGCCAAAACCCTAACCAAATTGGGCGTTAAGGTCGAAATTYTGACGCAARYYCAAATGAAAAARYTGGGYATGGGCGCWTTGTTGGGCGTGGCTCAGGGCAGTGCRCGCGAWCCYCGYTTGGTGGTCATGCACTGGATGGGCAAACCTAAACGCAAGGGCGCTAAGGCGTCCAAGGCTGATGCTCCGGTTGCTTTTGTCGGCAAGGGCGTAACATTTGATTCCGGTGGTATTTCCATCAAACCTTCGGGCGGTATGGAAGACATGAAATGGGACATGGGCGGTGCCGGTGTTGTGACGGGCTTGATGAAAGCTTTGGCGGGGCGTAAAGCCAAAGTCAATGCGATCGGCGTGATCGGCTTGGTCGAAAACATGCCGTCGGGAACCGCGCAACGTCCGGGCGATATCGTGACGTCTATGTCGGGTCAAACCATCGAAGTTTTAAATACCGATGCCGAAGGCCGCTTGGTTTTGGCCGACGCGCTTTGGTACACCAAAGAACGCTTTAAACCCCACACCATGATCGATCTGGCGACCTTGACCGGGGCGATTTTGGTGGCCTTGGGCGATCAATACGCTGGTTTGTTCACCAATAATGATGACCTCGGCCAAGATTTGATCAAAGCCGGACAAGCGGTTGATGAAAAAGTCTGGATGATGCCGATGGGATCGGGATATGACAAAATGATCAATTCCAGCGCAGCCGATATGCAAAACATCGGCGGCCGTTATGGCGGATCGATCACGGCGGCTCAGTTCCTCAAACGCTTTGTCGGCGACACCAAATGGGCGCACTTAGACATCGCCGGCATGACCTGGAGCAAATCAGGAAAAGCCATCACCCCCAAAGGCGGCACCGGCTTTGGGGTTCGCTTGCTGGACCGCTTGGTTTCGGACAAATTTGAATAGTGACCCAAATCGCCTTTTATCATCTGACCAAGTCGTCCCTAGAGCAGGCTTTGCCTTTGCTTTTGAGCAAGACTTTGGAGGCGGGGAAGCGGGCTGTTGTGATGGTGGATACGGCCAAGCGGGCGGAGTCGCTGAATAATGCCTTGTGGACGCAAAGTTCCGGTTGGTTGCCGCATGGATCGGCCAAAGATGGGGCGGCTGAACGCCACCCCATCTGGCTGACCGAGACCCAAGAAAACTTAAACGAAGCCACATTTGTGTTTTTGGCCGATGGGATTGAGTGTGAAAATTTAGGCTCGTATGAGCGGTGCTTTGAACTGTTTGATGGCGTCTCACCAGAAGCCATGCAAACGGCGCGCACCCATTGGAAAACCTATAAAGATCAAGGTTATGAACTGACCTATTGGCAACAAACCGACAGCGGTGGCTGGCAGAAAAAAGACACCTAAACGTTAGAGCTTAGCCTAACGGCGCACAGGTTTTTTTGCGGGTTGGCGAAGCGGATTGCTGGAAGGTTGGCGTTTGCGCGCGGGTGGTTCGTCGTCCATACCTTGATTGCGTTTGGCCCGCACGGCTTTGCGTTGTTGGGTTTTTTGCTGTTCCAACTTCTTTTTCTTGGCTTCGATTTTTGCGGAAAAAGAGACTTGCACAAGCTGGCTGCTGATCACGGCCAACAGGGGCATCATCATGATCGCCGAAGCCCAATAAATGATGTGTTCCGTCGTAATCATTTCGATCATGAAGACATGATAGAAGAAGATGAAAATAATCAAGATTAATTCAGTAAAGCCAAACAGGCGAAATGAGATACGTTCTTTTAAAGGACGTTGTTCCAGTTTGCGAGAATAAACAAACGTCAGAGCGCTGAGCACTCCGCCCAAAAAATTGGCCGTAAACAGCAGGGCGCTGATCGAAGCGATCCACACCTGCATTTCGTCGAAGCCGAACGAGTTCAGCAATTCTAAATACATATTTGCCAAGTTTTTTCCCGCCTCTAACGTCTGAAACCCATTTCTCTAATCGCACGTATATTATACGACAAGTGTGGCGTCAATAGTATGCAGAAAGGCTTTGAGCTTTAAGTTGTACTTTCTTCAACCCGCGCTTCGGCTTCTAGCCAAATTTGTTCAGCCTTACTTAGCTTTTTATCGAGACGTCCCAGTTCAATTTGCAAACGGGTGAGTTTTTCATTGTCGCCGTCATAAACGTCTGGTTGTGCGAGCTTTTTTTCAATGCGTTCTTTTTCATGGGCAAGTTTAGCCAGCTCTTGTTCGGCTTTTTTCGCGGTCTTGCGCAGTTCTTGGGTGGCGGTGCGGGCGGCGGCGCGAGCTTTGCGTTCGGCTTTTTTATCCAAACGCGGTGCGTTGGATTTTTTAGATTCGCCGGAATTATCTGATTTTCGGCCCCGTCTGGCATCCAAAAGGCCTTGGCGATATTCTTTTAAGTCGCCTTCAAATGGACGGCATGTGCCGTCTTCGACCACCCACAAGGTATCACAAATCAATTCCACCAAGTGCGGATCGTGACTGACCAAAACCACGGCGCCTTCATAGGTGTTCAACGCGGCGATTAAAGCTTCGCGGGCATCAATGTCTAGGTGGTTGGTGGGTTCGTCCAACAGCATGATATGGGGGGCCGAACGGCTCATCGACGCAAACAACAGGCGTGCTTTTTCGCCCCCCGATAGATTTTTAATGGTCGTATCGGCTTTGTCTTTGTTGAACCCAAAAGTGCCTAAATGCCCCCGTACGCGGGGTTCAAGGATGCCATCCATTTCGGTCTGCATGTATTCATAAGCCGTCTCATTCATGGGCAATTCTTCGGCTTGATGCTGAGCAAAGTAACCGATTTCCAGCTTTTTTGACTTAACCATCTCGCCGTCACGGGGCTTTAAGCGCCCGGCCAGCATTTTCATCATGGTTGACTTGCCGTTGCCGTTGGCGCCCAGCAAAGCAATCCGGTCATCCATATCGATGCGCTGGTTCAGTTGCTTTAAAATGGGGTCAGCATCACCATACGCCGCAACCACATCATCCAAGGCCACCAAGGGCGGCGACAGGGGTTCTGGGTTGGGGAAGTTGAAACTGGTGGTTTTGTCTTCGATCACCGCAGCGATGGGTTCCATGCGTTCCAGCATTTTCAAACGGCTTTGGGCCTGTTTGGCTTTGCTGGCCTTGGCGCGAAAACGATCGACAAAGCTTTGGATATGTTTCTTTTCGGCTAATTGCTTGGTGTGAAGGGCGGCCTGTTGGCTCATGCGTTCACGCCGGGTGCGTTCRAAAAAYTCRTARTTKCCGCCRTASCGGGTSAGRMTGTTTTTKTCCARATGAATGATTTCATTGACCGAAGAATTYAACAAYGTGCGATCGTGACTGATGATCATGAACGTGCCYKRCCAAGTGGCCAGATAGTTTTCCAGCCACAATGCGGCTTCYAGRTCCAAGTGGTTGGTYGGTTCATCCAACARCAACATRTCGGGGCGCGCARACAAGACGGCGGCCAAAGCCACSCGCATMCGCCAMCCSCCGGAAAAATCAGAACAGGGGCGTTGTTGTTGGTTTTCATCAAAACCAAGGCCGGACAGAATCCGCGCCGCCCGCGATGGGGCCGTGTGGGCATCAATATCGGCCAGACGGGTATGAATGTCGCCAATGCGGTGTGGATCGGAAGCGGATTCAGATTCAGCCAAAAGGTCGGCACGTTCAACATCAGCCGCCAAAACGGTATCGAGCAAGCTTTCTGGGCCAGCCGGGGCTTCCTGAGCCACCATGCCAAGGCGCGCGCCCTGACGCAGGCCGATGGACCCGCCATCGGCTGGGTAATCCCCGGTGATCAGCTTAAAAAGCGTGGATTTACCGGTACCATTGCGTCCCACCAGGCCAACTTTGTGGCCCTTGGGGATATGCAACGTCGCGTCTTCAAAAAGAAGCCGCCCGCCGATGCGAAATGTGAGGTCATTAATATGTAACATGGCGGGGCTTGTATCATGGCTTGTGCTGATTTGGAAAAGGTTTCTAATGTGATTGTATCAGAGGACTTGCAAGTAAGATGGGATGGGGCTATAACGCCGCCACTCCACGATACGCGTGGGGGCAAGTTTTTTAACAGCAAAGGGCTTTAGAGCATGGCTGTCGAACGGACACTGTCC
>NVSZ01000116.1 GCA_002732845.1 Rhodospirillaceae bacterium | reverse complement strand
CGCATTAACGGGCGGCGTCTATAGTCGCCGACCTTCCCATCTCAAAATGGCCCTGGACCGTTTTCGTGTCGGAAATCTCTATATAAATCGTCCTATCACCGGAGCATTCGTTGATCGTCAACCTTTTGGAGGTTCAGGTATGAGCGGCACCGGACTGAAGGCGGGTGGCGTTGGTTACCTCGAACAATTCGTCGATCGCTACACTGTCACCGAAAACACAATACGAAGTGGGTTCATTCCGGAACTATAAAAAGATATTTATAGTCTTTATTAACGGTGCCACTCATTCCTGAACCTCCAATCGAGTTTCGAATTTTATGTGGAAGGGTTCACTAATGAAAAAAGTCATATCTTTACTATTTGTCGTTGTTTTATTGACAAGTTGCTGGAGACGCAGTGGGTTCATTTACAGTCAATTGGCCTTATCTCCAAGAAAGATGCCAATTATTTGTATAGTATTTGACAAATTGCGCTGTACCCCGTTTTTAGTCCAGCTGTTATGTTAAAAATCCAGTGTTTTCTGTTTTTCCTATCTGCTTCAGCGGAAGCGTAGCCTCAGATGAAACAATGTCAGCTTCAGTTGATAATGCAGCTTCGTCTTGAGTCGTTGCAGTATACGCAACAGTGGTCTCTCCATTATACTCGACGACTATCACGGCCCACGCCCAGGAAACTACACCGTCTACGATCAGGCTGGCTCCACGATCGTACTGCGCCACAAAGGCTTTTCGCCTTCCCCTCAAGGAAGTTATTACTAATTGGGATAGCGCCTAAATTTTCTATCTATTCAGCGAGCACTACCCGTACGCATTAGGTTTCTAGTCATCGTCGTCTTCGTCATCATCGTCGGCTTCCTCAGAGTCACCAAGTCCAAGCCGGGTGTAACTGAGGATTGCTTTATCGAGTTCCAGGCGTGCCGACACTATCAAACTAGGGGCATCATCGTCTTTTATCTTCGTGAGTTTCTCGATTGCTTTGAGAAGCTTTTTGACGGCATCTTTTCTCTTTTTGTTTGTAGCCGGAGGCGAAGARATAAGTTTATCGATCTCTTTCAGTACATCCTCAGCTTTCTCCCTGTCTCCACCAGACGTCAGACCTATGATCTGATTAACTATCGTTCTCGCATTGGACAAAGCCGCCGGTGCATCCACTGTCACAATATCAAGGTTGAAGTTGCCAAGAGTGCGATACGTGCCACGAACCAGATAAGTAATGGCCGCGCTGGTCTGGATAGTTCCGATTGTTGATGGAAGCTCTGCAAGGTATCGCACCGTTGTCTCTTCTGTCGCGTCAAGAACCACGATCCAACTTAGGTTTCCGCCGGATACAGTAGCCTGCGGAATGATCGAGAGTATGGTCACATCGTTTGGTACGTGCTCGTCGATTGCAACATTCAGGTCCAACGGAACCATAAGGCTTCTGACTCTAATCTCAACTGCAATTCGACCGTCCGCAAGCGCAGCTCCGGTCTCCGGGGTTRCGGCCTTGATCGCCGCATTCAAAAGGTCTCCGATACTGTCGCCTCTTGCCACATCTGCTACGCTTCCCAGATCAAAAGAGAAGAAGACTGTCTTTCCTAGTCCGTAGGTATGTAACGTAGCCGCTCCATTTGTTTCTTTCTTCTTGGCAGTCTCATCAGGATAGCTTGCAATAAGCTCTCCGATCGTTTCTTTGATCCTTCTGGGCTTGCCTTCTACTGTGAAATCAAATGGATTCGGTGTGATTTTACCCGAGTGCACAGACACTATTGGATCATCGTTCTTTACCTTCGATCCCTTATCTATTCCAAGAACGTTGTCTCTTGTCTTTTTCTTGAATTCGCCTTCATCAAGGAAGTCAAGTTTCGGGCCCTTCACTTCATATAATACGCTCGTAATAAGGCCAGCTCCGAGATTTACACGTTCGGCAAGCTCTTCTTCCTCGCTGCCCTTGAGTTTTTTCTTTTCGCCGATTATGACGTAAAGATTGTGGTTATTTGTCCTCATCGCTTCGACAAAGGAATCTTTGCTTGTGACGGTGTCAAATGTGAGCGTAGTTGCCTGAAGTGCTGCTTCTATACGCTGTAGATTCGTGACATCAGGCGCATGTTTGCCATCGCCCTTTTTGTCTTTTTCATCGTCGTCGWCATCGTTGNNNTCATCATCATCATCATCATCATCATCATCATCCTTGTCTTTCTTGAAGTCGTAGTTCCACCAGAGAAGAGCACGCGCTTGATACGACACTCGCTTGGTCACTTCAAGGGCTGGTGAAAGCGTGAACGCAAAGCTCGTTTCTGATTCTGTRTTCCCAAGCTTGTCGATTGATCGCATGGTCAGAGTATGCGGACCAAATCCTGGGCCGGTGGCWCCGAACTGACCGACTGCTGCGCCGATTTCAAATGCGTTCACATATTCGGTGAAGACACCGTTATCGATCTTGTATTCGATTGCGGAATCGCCCACCGGAATAACTCCAGCGTCGATGGATGATATTGAAACAAGAGACTCTGGAATCAGAATAGCACCGCTGGTGTCTGTAATATCAATGCTAAGCGAAGTTATTGGAGAAGAGTTATCTATTGTGATACTGAAGCTTCCTGTGGTCTTCTGCCCAAGTTTATCGGTAGCAGTCCAACCGATAGTATGTGCTCCTTCCGCTGCAAATGTAATTGCCGTACCGGATACATAAGCTGTCGGCGTTCCTCCGTCAGTTACCAAACTTATACTTGCGATTCCAGAACCGGTGTCGGTTGCGATTAGAGTGAGAGTTGTCGCTGATGTGCCGAATGTCTTTGCAAAGCCATCAATATAGCTTGGAGCACCAATCGCAAGGTCAACCTGCGGCGAGGTGTTGTCCAGTTGAACAGCCTTCGTCTTCTCTGCTTCCTGGTTTCCAAGATTGTCATCAGAACGATATCCGATGTTGTAGGCACCATCGATTCCAGAAATCGTGAAGTTGGCTKCTTTGATAAATGCAGCACCGTTCAAACGRTACTCTGTTGTCTTCACGCCAGAWGCAAGARYSGGAYTATCGACCGCACTCAACGTGAATGTTGTGGCAGTTGTAACGTAAGTATTTGCGGTATCCGACGCCTGAGGCGAACCAATAGTTAGAGCCGTCGCTGGTTCCGTATTATCCACGACAACGGTAAGAGACTGAGTCGCTTCTGTATTACCAAGCTTATCAATCGAACGATACTGGATCGTGTGTGATCCCTGAGCACTGAACGTAATCGCAGCGCTGTACGTTGCGAATCCTGCGCCATCTATATTTATTTCGATCTTCTCCAATCCAACCCCAGCTTCAGTTGCGCTAAACGAGATTGACGAGGCTGAAGTAATAAACTTGCTTGAAGCTTCATAGAGCGGGTTCGAGATGGTTGCGGTTGTGACAGGCGCTGTATTGTCGAGCGTAACCTGCACGCTCTTCTCTGACTCTTCGTTAGTTACATTGTCCACGGAGCGATACCCAATGGTGTAGGTAGCGTCTCCCCCACTCACGACGAAACTCGCCGAACTGTTGTAGGTACCAGAATCAATTCGATACTGTGTCGTACTTATTCCTGAAGCATTTGAATCCGGTTTGTCAGTCGCACTCAGAATAAATGGAGTTGCTGAAGTAATATAGAGACCCGATCCAGAAACTTGCGGGCTACCAATTGAAAGACTGCTTATAGGATCAGAGTTATCGACGATAACACTTAGGCTCTGAATCGCTTCGGTATTACCAAGCTTGTCTACAGAACGATACTGGATCGTATGAACTCCCTCCCTTGCAATTGTGAACGCGGTTGAGTAGGTAGTAAATCCTGCTCCATCAAYRTTCACTTCGATCTTRTCGACWCCTGCTCCARTCCCGTCGGTAGAAGCAAACGTTATCGAAGAAGCGGAAGTGATGAACGTGCTCGAACCTTCAAAGAGGGGCGCAGAGATTGCAAAGCTTGTTGTTGGTGCCGAGTTATCAAGCGTATAAGTAGCAGTCTGAGTCGTTTCGACATTAGCCACGTTGTCGGTTGAGCGATACGAAATCGTGTGCGAGCCATCGGTTCCTGACAATGTCGTGCTTGTTCCAGTAACAAAAGCACCCGCGTCAATCGCATGCTCTGTACTCGCCACACCCGAAAGCGCATCCGTCGCGCTGAAAGTAAACGTCGTTGCAGAAGTTACAAACGAACCTGAAAGAGGCGTTCCTGTAGTTATGGTCGTAATTGGGATCGTCAGATCTGCCGTTACCGAGACGGTTGCAGAACTTAAATTACCCAGCTGGTCCGTAGCACTAAAGAGAACCAAGTGAGCGCCCTCTGTTGTGAATGTGATGCTCGAATTCGAACTAGAAGCACCTCCATCAACCAACGACGTCAGATAGCTAAGGCCTGAACCAGCATCAACTGCTGACGCACTCACGGCCGCGCCTGCGCCAACAAACGTAATAGTTCCTGAATCAAACTTTGGAGCACCTGTTGCGGTTGTGATTACGGGAGATGTATTGTCCACGATCAGGCTAAGTGAACGCGTGGCTTCAGTATTTCCAAGCTTGTCAGAAGCTCGATACTGAATCGTGTGCGCGCCTTCTGCCGTGAACGCTATCGCGCTTGTGTAAGTAACAAAACCAGCTTCATCTACATCCACTTCGATCTTGTCTGCTCCAACACCAGCATCCAAAGCACTGAAGCTGACTGCCGAAGCCGATGTAATAAAGGTGTCGCTTCCAGATTCAGCCTTCGGATTTGAGATAACGAAGCTTGTAAGCGGCGCGGAGTTATCTGCGGTAAACAAACGTGTCTGCATGACTTCAGTGTTAGCGACATTGTCAGTCGCGCGATACGAGATCGTATGAATTCCATCTTCACCTGTAATTGTCGTTGAGACAGACTCACTGAATGCACCAGTATCAATAGCAAGTTCGGTGCTTGATACTCCACTCAAAGTATCGGTTGCGGTGAGACTAAATGATGTTGCCGAAGTCACAAAAGAGTCAACCAGAGGCAGGCCGACGATAAGAGTCGTGACAGGCGAACTCAGATCAACGGTGACAGATGCTGAAGCTGTGGCCGAGTTCCCCAGAAGATCGACTGATCTTACGGTTACCGTCTGAGGGCCTTCTTCGGTAAGACTCTGACTCGATCCTGCTGCGAAGTTCGTTCCATCAAGGCTTATCTCTAATGTTTCAATTCCAACACCAGCGTCTGTTGCACTGCCAGATACTAAAGCACCAGAACCAACAAACGTCACTGAACCAACATCGTGAGTCGTTCCTGTAACTGTTGCTGAGACATCAGGAGCTGAACTGTCCAGATAAAGCGTGAGGCTCTGATCTGTTTCTGTGTTGCTAAATAGATCTGTTGAACGATACGTGATCGTATGCGCGCCATCAGAAAGACCATTTAGTGAAGTCGACGAGGCACTGCTCGCAGCACTTCCATCTATATTATAAGTTGTTGCTGCAATCCCCTCGCCTGCACCGTCGCCAACAACTGATAAATCGTCGACAGCAGAGAAGCTGATACTTGTGGCAGCAGTAACAAAGGTTGAACCTTCAGAAGAACCATCCGAAGTTCCTGTTGCTTTCGGAGTTCCAACTGTTGCTGTTGTTCGAGGTGCAAGTACGTCTGCCACAATCGTAAACGCGCTCGATGTGACAGATGAAGTCAGTCCAAATACGTCCGTAGCAGTAATAACGAGTTCCCATTGTCCGTCATCTAATGTGGATGGATCGATAACTTGACCGCTAACAACAGGAATTTCTGTTCCTTCTTCGAGATCTTTCAGTGTTGCTGTTACGACAGGGTTCGGGTCGTGAGCATCTAATGCTGTGAAGCCGGTGATAAACGTATCTTGGCCTGCGATAAATGTCTGAGCT
>NVSZ01000013.1 GCA_002732845.1 Rhodospirillaceae bacterium | reverse complement strand
GGTGCAAGTTTGTATAGTTCAGGGATGTTGGGTGTAACGATAGTCGCTAGTGGTAATAAGCTTTTACTAAGTGTTTGCGCATAACCTGCATGACTCAGGTCGCCGCCGATATTGCCAGACATCACCGGATAAGCGCATGGGCTAGCCCATCCTGTGGAGACATGGTCGGCGCTTCGAGTAAAAATGCTGTTACCCGCGCGGCAAGCATAACCTGAGTTTGGTCGATCAAAACATCGTGCGGAATAGATCCTAAGACTTTTCCTCGCCAATTGTGAACATTGTCTAGGGCATCAGATATCAGGCGAACGAGCAGCTTTCCTCGGGCGGCTACAGCAATAGATATATTGGTATTACCTGATCTGTCTCGCGCATTTCCAAGAGCCATCCTTGCGCCGGATTTAATTGCTACACTGAGAAATTGTCGAGGATAGGTTAACTTCTTAACATCATCACCCCAAGGCAATTCCTCTTCTGGGTCTAGAAGAGCGCGACCGAAATTTGAAATATCAGTAGTTGGGCTTCTGTTATTTTCGGTTCCAAAATCAAAAACTCCGGGCGCCAGTTCCTCTTTATATTGATCTAGGCGATAAGGGCTCACGCCGGGACGCCAGTCATAGATTCTCTGTCCTTCATCCCCGAGCGCAATGACCTCACTCTTTTCGGCCAATGAGCGAAGAAGCCCCCATTGATCTTCATCGGTGTCTTGAAACTCATCAACAAGGATGAGGGGATAACTATCGGCGTACAAATCCCTCAACTGGGGACTTCGCCTGATGATTTCCGCAGCACGCGGGGCAAACTGGTCATAGGTGACTTGTCCTTCATCTTGAAATAGGCGCTCTTGTTCTGCAGCCCATTCGTCATTCGAAAGACCGGCCTTTAGAATATCCGCATCTTGTGATGGAACGATGGTGAGAAGTCGTTTGCCTGAAAGTAAATAACCATGAGCCCTGAGAATTTCCCAAGCTAACGAATGATACGTCTTGATTTCTAGATGCTGCTCAACCTCAGCTTCGATCAGATCAGCAGCCCCCGACATAATCCGCTTTGTCGCAGCGTTTGAAAAACTGAGAAAAAGAACAGATTGCCCATGTTTGAGACCCGCAAGAACAGTCCTTCGTGCTTTGAGTAAACCAATTGTAGTTTTCCCGGAGCCCGGCCCCCCAAGAACCAACTGGTGACCTCCTTCAGCAAGGAACGTCTTGCGTTGAGCGCATAATTTGAACCGATCTTCTGGGTCACACATCTATGTCGCGCCCCTATTCTTCGCCTTCATCGTCACCAGCGACGATAGCGAATGGTTTTGCGGAAAGGTCATCACTGACCTGGGTTAGTGCGTCACATAATAAATCAGGAAGATCCTTCATATAGCAAAATTCTTCAATAAGTCGCTCTGCGTAAGCAGAGCCCTTTCGAACTTTCAGCAATTTCCAGGACAACTTGATAACATCATCATCATTCATTTTGTCTTCATATTTAAAATTTTTGATTGGGTAGTCCTCCCAGTCTTGGGCGTCATCAAGAAAGTCGCGCAAACGATCAATTGAAATTTCATTCGCTAAAAACTTCTCAATACCGGAATAATTCAACTCCCATGCGCGGTCGTATACGCCATGTATTTCATCAGCTTGATTAGCATTCTTTTGCTCATCAAAAAGTGCGTATGTCTTAAGTCCAATGCCTGCAAAAAACCTTCCAAGTTGAGGGAGATTACCATCACCATCCACTGAAACTACAGTCACACCAGATAAGTCAAGGGGAGTATATGGTGCATCTTCAGTGCACTCTTCTTCGAGAATATACGATACCGCCTTTAGAACCTCTTCATCTGAGACACCCTCTACACAGATAACGCCCCGTCCAAGCATTGCCTCAGCATAACGGTGACGAATCCCTCCACGATAATTTTTTGCTTTTAAGCCAGATAGTTCTAACGGTTTCCCAATCAATTCTTTGTCTTCATTTCGGTCAAGAATAATGACCGATTCAGGAGGGAATTGCTCCAATACGAACGGAGAATGTGTTGTTAAAATTGCCTGGTTCATAGATTTCTGTAGAAACTTAACAATGCGGCGCTGCGTATGCGGTGGAATAGCAAGTTCAGGTTCTTCCATTGCAAAAATCACATTATCCTTAAGATCGGCAATAAAGGTGAGCAGGGAAAAGACCATGGCATTAACGACACCCGATCCCAGACGCCAATAAGGCACAAGTGTTTCCGAGCGCTCAGATGCACCAAATAACGTCACTGTTTTACGGAGGGCATCTCTTGTTAATTGTGATGGAAAAAGACCAAGAGCAGGATCGTTTTTTGACAGCCCAACAAATTGCCTGATACGGACATCGACTTCATCAAGAACCTCTTTAAGTTGCTTGATTTCATGAATTGGGGGTTTAATGTTTTCAATAGACTTGAGGGTATGTTCCCACATTTGCGTCCTGTCATTATCCTTAAGGCGAAGGATGATATCAAGAAGTGAGCCGCGCTCCAAGCTAAGCGCGCGGGCTCCCGTCCGTGATGTTCTGAGATACAGAAATCCAAACTGACGTTTGTCAACCCGACCGAACCTCGCGTGTTGACCTCCCTCTTCTACTGGTGGGCTGGAAAAGAAAGTTTCTGCCCGAAATTCGTCTTCTTCTTGATCATAACAACCACAAAATGAAACACGAAGGGCAGGAATAACGCCATCGGAGGCAATATCTTCTGGAGTTGCGGTCTCATCAAGTAACGACCGACTGTTGGTGTTCCAATGTTCAAGGTGTCCACGGTACTGGCGCTCGATATCACCCGTCATATCGGTAAGAATACCTTCGATCTCTATAGCCGTTGGATTGCCATCTTCATCTAGATACCGCCGGCCAAAAAAATCATGTTCATCAATCGCAGAAGATCTATTGATTCGGTCAGGCCCCAAAAGTAGATCCATCGCTTCGCAAACGGTAGATTTTCCAACACTGTTGCCGCCAATTAAAACGGAATGACCATCAAGGAATATTTTACCGTCTTGAACGCCTCGAAAATTCTTAATGCGCAAAAATCGTAATTTCATGACCCGACATTCCCAAAATATGTTCTTGATTTAAATTGAACAATAACTAAGAAAGAGGCTTAACACCACCCTTACTAGAAACAGAGGCTGCACAATGAAAAGACCAACATTTTTTTTATCATCAACAATTCATGATTTTCGTGACCTTCGAGGCGCAATCAAACTCCATCTTGAAGAACTTGGGTGTATCGTGTTGGCCTCTGACTACAACACATTTAACAAGCCCCTTGATCAGCATTCTTATGATGCATGTTTAGAAATGATCGAAAAGGCAGATTACTTTGTTTTACTTATAGGTGGCCGTGTCGGCGGATGGTATGACGAACAGAATAGAATAAGTATTACCCAACAAGAATACCGAACAGCTTACGATCTTCATAAACAAGGTAAACTTAAGATTGTTTCATTTGTTAGAGGTGATGTTTGGCAAGTGCGCGAAGAGAGAAAATCACTAGAGAAGCATCTTAAAAATCTAGAGATTCTTGAAGAGACAAAACGTGATATTGCAACTTATCAAAGTAAATTTGTGTCTGATGCAGATTTCATCTTTAACTTCATTAAAGAAGTGGGGAAAAATAAAGAGACACTTGAAGCACTATCGGCTGAGACAGCTTTTCCCACGGGCAACTGGATTCATCCATTTAATGATTTTCGGGATATCGTTGATGTGTTCCTACCTTTCTTATTTGATGGCACGCCTGCAAGTGAAATTGCTTTTAAAAAGGCGCTACAGCATGAGCTAATAGAAATTCTTCGACAATGCCTTATTCGTGTTCCAGGGGCAGTCTTGGGACCTAAGATTAGGGTCAAAAACTTTAGTATAGCTTGCCCAATTAATGTTGAAGATAGGTTAAATCAAAGCATTAGAGTTCCAATTAAAGAATGGGATTCATTGACGACCATGATGTTGCAGCTTCTAGGGAAAAAATTTAGATCAACAATTATCCAAGATGCACTTTCCTCCACGATTTTCATTGAATTTAATTCTAGCAATGGGGCTTACGAAGAAGCGCCCGCATTTCGAGGGTTGTATCTATTGACTGAAGAAATCGAAAGGTTAAACAGCTTAAATACAACAGATAATTTAGCGCCCATATTTGAGCATTCCCCAAAATGGCGAAGAGAGGGCATCACCAACCTAGATATTGATATTACTCAAATTACAATGCTTCTTAGTCTAACTTATCGTTGGATTAATGTTATTGATTTAGCAAGTGCTCTAATAAAGCATCTTAACGGGCAAAAGTTCGAGATGCCAGATATGATGCCGTTTTCGCCTATTATTGGAATGGATGATGCTATTTTAGAAGAAACGGTATCGCAAGAAGAGGCTATGGTTTTTGCGCTAAAATAATCTAGTTGAGTTTTCCAATCTACCGTTTTTCTTCTTCTCTTTCCGTCGTCTCCGTGCTTGCACAAAATCGTACACCTTTGCATGAGAATTTTTAATGGTAGGTTTGGCACTGCCTGCAGGTGGATATGGGCTTGTGCCCTCCTGCGTAATTCGTTGAATTTCTTCTGCTGAAACCTTCCTTCGGCATCCAACAAGTACAAATCTACTCAAGCGCTGACTTCTGCATTGGGTCATAAGCAGACTTAATCAACGCCCCATAATGATGTCTGCTTAACGTAGGCGACCTCAATCGGTCGACGCAACACTATAATCTTTAAGAAAGAGATGGAGTGTTGTCATGAGATACAGAAGACATCGGATTTATTTTACGAATGAGCAGAAAGCCGAGATATGGGATCGCTGGCAACGTGGCGAGTCCATGAGTTCTATTGGTCGCGGGTTTGATCGAGATTCATCCTCGATTTATCCATTAATTTCTCGCACGGGCGGCATACGCCCTTTGGATCGCAAGCGATCGAGGTTGTCGCTGACACTTATCGAACGAGAGATCATCTCGCGTGGCGTAGCAACGTGCCAGTCCATCCGTGCGATTGCCAAAGAACTTTGCCGCTCGGCCTCAACGGTCAGTCGTGAGATCAGCCGCAATGGCGGTTCTGATCAATACCGTGCCGTTGATGCAGAAAGCAAAGCTTGGGTTCGCGCTTTGAGACCAAAACTTTGCAAACTTGCCGGGAACACATTTTTGCAACGCGTGATCTCAAACAAGCTTACAATACATTGGTCGCCTGAGCAGATTGCGGGCTGGCTCAAACTTAAATATCCAAACGAAGAGACCAATCAAGTGTCACACGAGACAATCTACAGAAGCCTGTTTGTTCAGGCTCGCGGCGTGCTGAAGAAGGAATTGCTACAATACCTGCGTTCAAAGCGCACGATGCGACGGCCCAAACATTCTAGCCTGAAACATGCAAGGCTTGGCCAGATTAAGGATGCCATATCCATCAGCGAAAGGCCCGCCTGCGTGGAGGATCGGGCTGTTCCCGGCCACTGGGAAGGCGACCTTATTGCAGGTTCAAACAACAGTTACATTGCAACATTGGTCGAACGGCATACGCGGTATGTGATGCTGGCTAAGGTTTCCGGCAAGGACACAAAAAGTGTTATATCGGCTTTGATAAAGCAGGCGCACAAGCTACCAAGAGAACTCTACAAATCGCTCACATGGGATCGGGGCAAAGAACTTGCAGACCACAAACGCTTCACACTGGCAACCGATATTGATGTCTACTTCTGTGATCCACGAAGTCCGTGGCAACGCGGTTCCAACGAGAATACCAACCGACTGCTCAGGCAATACTTCCCAAAAGGAACCGACCTGTCCGAGCACACACAAGCTCACCTAAACAAGGTCGCCCGTCAGTTAAACGAACGCCCGAGAAAGACATTGCAATTTGAAACGCCAGCAGAGAGATTTAACGCGTGTGTTGCGTTGACCGGTTGAGGTCGCCGTATGAAAGCGGACATAATGCTGCCCAGAATATGATGGTGCTTAGAGCAACAGCAGTAATCAAGACCAAGGTGTCTGGACTATGTTTTTAGTTAATATGTTGTGTTAGGTTAAGGCGAGTTACGCAACAAAGGCCCTGTTTTACGCTGCACAACAGCTATTTATGAATTACGTGAAATAGGACAGGGTGGAAAAGGGTTTTGATAACGCAACGGGCTCCGAAAGTTCCTGATTTGCGTTAATTAGATATCAGCCCTGTCACTATAAGGCGCTATTAAGGATGTGCATTAACGTGAAATGGTTTGATAATGGCTGTTCATAATTCGTATCGTATCTCTTAAATGCTGACCACTACGTACAAATTCAAAACAGCATCGTTAGCATGGCACTTAAATTAGCTGCTCGGCTAACGTATAGTTCTCAAGATGTGCCTCTTGCGTAAACCAAGGGCTCGGCGTTAAATTCAGGCATGACAGATAATAATAATGATTCCACGCGCACAAAGCCCCCGCTTCCGTCTGGCCTGCCGGGCCTGTTAAAGCTGATGGACCAGTTGCGCTCTCCTGACGGCGGATGCCCTTGGGATATTGAACAGACCTTTTCTTCCATTGCGCCGCACACCATCGAAGAAGCCTATGAGGTTGCCGATGCCATTGACCATGGCGACATGGCGGCGGTTCAGGATGAATTGGGTGATCTTTTGTTTCAGGTCGTGTTTTACGCCCAGATGGCCAAAGAAAGCGGTGATTTTGATTTTGATGACATTGTCACAGGCATCACCGAAAAAATGGTGCGGCGTCACCCGCATATATTTGGCGATCAAACCGGCATAAACAGTGCCGAGGACCAAACGATAAATTGGGAAACTTTGAAAGAACAAGAGCGCAACGCAAAAGCGTCTAGCAGCAAACAACATCAAGGCGCCCTAACGGACGTCAGCCGAGGCCTCCCTGCCCTGATGCGCGCCGCTAAATTGCAAAAACGCGCGGCACGTGTGGGCTTCGATTGGCCCAGTGTGGCCCCGGTGTTCGACAAATTTCGCGAAGAATTGGCGGAATTAGAGGTTGAAATCGAGCTGAACGATAAAAAAGCCATGGAACATGAAATGGGTGACGTGTTGCTGACGTGTGTGAATTTATCCAGAAAGCTGGGCATTGATCCTGAATCCGCCCTGCGCCACGCCAACAATCGCTTTGAAAGTCGTTTTGAATACATCGAGACGTCCTTGAGCGAACAAGGTCGAGATATCAAGAAAACCGCTTTGATTGAGCTTGAATTGTTATGGACAGAGGCCAAGACAAAAGAATAAACTCACGATCCGTCTTCAGACCTCAGGAAACATTATTTATGTCCTTTTCTTTTAAAGCCCTAAGTCAGTCCGCAATCGCCAAAACCGGAGCCCTCATCGTTTTGGCGATGACGGTCAGCTCTTGTTATCTTCCGGTCAAATTTGATGCGGAGATCGAGGTCAATCGCGCGGGCTATTACACCATGCTGTTTGACGGGTATTTGGTTGATTTGACGCTGTTTAACAAACTGGCCAGTGGCAAAATGACCCCGGCCGAAGAAAAAGAAAAAGTCGCTATTATTAAAACAGACTTGTTACGCGATTCTAAAACCAAAGAATTTAAATATTTTGGCAAAGGCCACTTTAAGGTCAATTGGAAAGGCGAAGGCGATCTGTTGGACGCTAAAATGGTCACGTTTATTCGCACCAGCGAGGTGATCTTTCAGCTGAAATACGTGGCAAATTCAGGCTTGATTGTGTTTGAAACCAAATCGATTTCCAAAGACAACCGCAAACGCATCGTGCAAATGGGCTTGAATATGGAAGGTCAAATCCGCTTTAAAACGGATATGCCGATCAAAGATCACAATGCCACCTACACCAAAAAAGACCCCAAAGACAAACGCTTCACGTGGCTGGTTTGGGACGTCAAAAGTGTCTTGCAAGCCCGGCCACGTGCGCTGTTTATCATCGAATAGTCTGGTAATAGTTTAATCGTTCTGGCTTAAACGGCGTAACAGGCTGGAGGTGTCCCAGCGTCCGCCGCCCATGGTCTGCACTTCTTTGTAAAACTGATCGACCAGTGCGGTCATGGGCATTTGTGCGCCGGTGCGGTCGGCCTCGGCCAGTACAATTTGCAAATCTTTGCGCATCCAATCCACGGCAAAGCCAAAATCAAATTCGTTATTGGTCATGGTTTCACCACGATTATCCATCTGCCACGATGCGGCGGCACCTTTGGAAATCACGTCGAGCACTTGCTTGGTATCCAGGCCAGCCTTGTTTGAAAAATTCACAGCCTCGGCCAAACCCTGTAAAATTCCGGCAATACAGGTTTGATTGACCATTTTGGTCAACTGGCCACTGCCGATTGGTCCCATCAGGGCCACGGCCTTGGCAAAATTTTGGATGACAGGTTCGGCCTTGGCAAACGCATCCGCGTCGCCGCCACACATGACCGTCAAAGCCCCATTTACCGCCCCGGCTTCGCCACCGGATACGGGCGCATCGATAAAGCTGGCCCCTTGTTTTTGACCAATCGCATAAAGTTCGCGGGCGACTTCGGCCGAGGCCGTGGTATTGTCGACAAAGATAGCCCCGTCGTTCATGCCGGCAAAGGCTCCGTCTTCACCCAACACAACGGACCGTAAATCATTGTCGTTGCCAACACAGCAAAAGACAATTTCGGCATTTGTTGAGGCTTGTTTGGGGGTGTTTGCGGATTGACCGCCAAACTCCTTCGCCCAAGCCTCGGCTTTAGCCGCTGTACGATTGTAAACGGTGACATCGTGACCGCCGTTTTGCAAATGCCCGGCCATGTGATGGCCCATGACGCCTAAACCTAAAAATGCGACTTTCATATCGTAAAACTCCAATTAAATAAGCTGTAAAAGTGATTTGAATGTAGGGGCGTTCGGGGCAATCAGCAAGCGTTCTTCGGGGCCTTGGCGGCGCGGCGAATAGTCTCGTTCACCGTTGATGGTGCGCACATAGCCCCCCGCTTCTTCGACCATCAAAACGCCTGCGGCGTGATCCCACGGCATCATTTTTCCGCCATACAAGGCAAAATGAATTTTACCCAAGGCCAAATCCATATATTCCCGGCCCACACAATGATACCGGACAAGCCGTTCGGGAACGTCGTCCGCCGTGCTTTTCTTAAAACGTTCTTGGATACATTCGCCCAATGATCCGGTTAAAGCGCGCAGATCGTCGGGCTGGAAGTTCAAGTTCAGCTTTTGCTGACCCAAATACGTCCCGTGGCCTTTTTGGCTATAAATACACGCCCCAGCGACCGGGTCTAAAATCCAGCCCATTTGTGTGACGCCATCCACCACCAAAGCACAAATGACGGCAAAGCACGCCTTGCCTTTGCTGAAATTGCGGGTGCCATCAACCGGGTCAACCAACCACACGGGCGTTGACCCGTTCAGTTTGTCCAATATGGCGGGGTTTTTAAAGGCGTCTTCTTCACCGACCACAACGCTGTCGGGCATGATCTTTAACAGGCCTTCGCGAATGCGGTTTTCGGCTTCCAAATCAGCCGTCGTGACGATATCTCGACGGCCATCTTTGTAATGAATATCAAGTTCCGTCWGCTTGTTAAAGCGCGACAGAATTTCTTGTTCCGCAACGCGGCCCAACAGATCTTCGACGGTGTGTAAAAGCGAATCCATATCCTATTGTGGACCACCTTCATCACGGTGAAAAGATATCTCGATCTCTTTTAAATCCGGCCTTCAAAGCTTCCAAATAAAGATACGTGCTCGCATCGGCGGCACCCTTCTGTTTCATGGCCCGAACAACATAGGCACAAAAGGCTACGGCCTCGGCTTTACCGCGCAATCCATAATCCTTTGCCACGTCACTTAAACCTTCATGGGTAATGGTTCTGGCCATCACATTAAGCTGCGTTTTTGTCAGCCGGTTTTTGTCACGCCACTTTTGCTGAGCCTTGCTGCGACGGGCCGTAAGTTTCCGCGCTTGAGCGCCGGGCTCTTGCATTTGTTCCATATCTAAATTTGCCATTCTGGCCTCCTTTTATTGTATTTACCTACTCATAAGTCTACTAGTAGATATATAAAAGTCAAGCCTAAAAATGAAGATTTGTGTTATTTTTGAAGGATTAAGAACAAAAAGTGAGGAAACCTGCAAAACGCAGACAAAAAAAGCCGCCAAGACTGAATGGCATCAGTCTTGGCGGCTATATGAACTTTAAATTATGGCTAAGAACGTTTACATATTTTGAAAGCGCTGATAATTGGCGTCATCAAAGCGCACGGTTAGGCGTATGGTATCTTCTTCGTCAAAACGTTCAAGCACTTCCCCGTGGGCATAAAGCCACGACAGTTTTTTGCCATCTGCAACGCCAATTTTGACTTCAATAGTCGCCATGGCTTGGGCCAATCGGGCTTCGATGGCGTGTAAAAAGTCCTCGACCCCCTGGCTTGTCACGGCCGAGGTTAAAATCACCGGATGTGATGTTCTGATGCCTGTATTGCTGTGAATTTCGATTTGGTCGGCGTCCAACAAATCAACTTTGTTGCGGACTTCGATGAGGGTTTCTTGCAAAGCCACGTCCCCTAGCCCCAGTTCTTTTAAAACCTCGCTGACGTCCGCACTTTGCGCGTCGGTGTCTGGGTGAGAAATATCACGCACATGGACGACAACTTGAGCTTCAAGGACTTCTTCCAAGGTCGCATGAAAGGAATCCACCAATTCGTGCGGCAGATCAGAAATAAAACCAACCGTATCGGACAGAATAATATCCCGACCATTGGGCAATTTAATGCTTCGCATGGTCGGGTCCAAGGTGGCAAACAACTGATCTTTCACAAACACGTCAGAATTGGTTAACTGATTGAACAGCGTGGATTTTCCGGCATTGGTATAGCCGACCAAGGCGACAATCGGATACGGCACCTTGCGCCGCGCTGTGCGGTGCAGTTCGCGGGTGCGTTTAACGTCTTTCAGCTGGCGTTTCAATTTGGAAATGCGTTGATCAATCAAGCGCCGGTCAACTTCGATTTGAGTTTCACCGGGACCGCCCATAAACCCGGCGCCGCCGCGTTGACGTTCCAAGTGGGTCCAAGACCGCACCAAACGTGACCGTTGATAGGTCATATGGGCCAATTCGACCTGCAACACACCTTCTTTGGTGCGCGCCCGTTCGCCAAAGATTTCTAAAATGATGCCTGTGCGGTCCAGAACCTTACAGTCCCAGGCCCGTTCAAGGTTGCGTTGTTGCACCGGGCTGAGTTGTGTGTCGATGATGACAATTTTTACGTCTTGGCCCTTCACAATCGCGTCTAAGCGTTCACAGGTGCCTTTGCCGAAATATGATCCGGGTTTTACTTTGCCAAAGGTGACAACTTCRCTGGYCACGATRTYCAAATCAATGGCTTCGGCCARACCSCRAATTTCWWSMAGGCGMGCYTCWGGCYCCCGYGATWRKKCGGYTTTTGAYTTYAGRTGAGGRTGGATCACAAAWGTMCGTTCGCCGAGCCCAGCAGAACCGTCGTCTTCAGTATCGTCGGTGAACAAAGTCAGTTATTCCTCGTTGGTCGTATCGGCATCCGGGTCAAACAGCTGCACAGGTGTGGAAGGCATGATCGTCGAGATCGCATGCTTATACACAAGTTGCGTATGTCCGTCACGGCGCAAAAGAATTGAAAAATTATCAAACCACGTCGCAATTCCCTGCAGTTTGACTCCATTCACCAAAAACACGGTGACGGATGTTTTGTTTTTACGGATATGATTCAAAAAAACGTCTTGAACGCTTTGTTTTCTTTCCGAAGCCATTTTTGCTTCCCCATTTTGGTTTTTATTAGGACGCGTTTTGCCGCCCTTTCTTTTCAATCCAATAATATGGCTTAACGATTTTCCCCCCGGAAAGCTCATACCTAGATTTAGAAACGAATATTACATGTTCTGAACATGAATGGAAAGACTTTGAACACTTCGAAAATGCTGCTTTGGCTGGACAGACGCAAATTCATCGGCTTGTGGCGCCTTTTCCCGCACCAAAATAGGCACACAGCCCGTATTTAGCGCGCATTCCAAATCAATTTTAGCATCGCCAACGAACCAGACGTCGCCGCCTAAATCGATTCCGCTGTCCCTCAAAGCCATGTGGACCGGATCAGGGGCAGGTTTGTCGTTGTCCGCATCCCCGGCCCCGATGATGTGACCAAAATGTTTGTCCCAGCCTAATTTTTCAGCCTCGGCCCGCAAAAAAGCCCCGGTTTTGTTGCTGACCACGCCTAAATAAATGCCCAACCCAGAGAGATCGGCTAAGGCTTGTTCGGCCCCCCTTAAGGGAATTAAACGGTCTAAGTGGATCTTTTTAAAATGAGTATGAAAGACTTTTCCGGCCTGTTGCCAATCGTCGCCAAACAGGGCCGGAAAACTGTCCCGCATGGATTTTGCGACCCGCTGTTCGGTTTCTTCCAGTGTCCAATGGGGCAGATCATAATCATCAAAGGTGGCATTAAAAGCTTCTTGGATGACTTGCCAACTGTCGATCAGGGTATTGTCCCAATCAAAGATAATGGCCTTAGGGCGCTGGTCCAAAAGCGGGCTCACGAACAGTTTTCCATATATTGGCCGTATAGTTTCAAAACATTCAAACAAAACGGTCCCGGTTTGCCATCGCCAATTTTAGCGTCATCAATTTGAATGATGGGGCGGATAAAGACCGTGCTGGACGAGGAAAAAGCTTCGCGCGCGGATTTGGCTTCTGCCAAGGTGAAAGACCGCTCTTCAAATTTAAGGTTTTCTTTTTCGGCTATGGCTAAAAGGGTCTTGCGGGTAATGCCGCCAAGGATGTCGGTGCTTAAAGACCTTGTCACCAAAAGCCCGTCTTGGGTAACGATCCAAGCATTCGAAGACGTGCCTTCGGTGATGCACCCTTCCCCATCCACTTGCCATGCCTCATAGGCTCCGGCTTGTTTGGCCTGGGTTTTCCCCATGGCCCCGGCCAGCAAGGATACGGTTTTAATGTCACAGCGTTTCCAGCGAATATCGTCAATAGAAATTACCTTAATACCTTGCGATACAGCATTGTAATCAAATGGCTTTAATCTTTTAACGGTTAACACCAGTGTGGGCGTGATATCGCTGGGAAACGGGAAGTCTCGATCCGCCTGCCCGCGCGTTACTTGCAGGTAAAGGGCTCCGTACGTGATGTGATTGCGGCGTAAAACTTCACGGATCACCAATTTTAAGGCTGCGCGCGACATCGGCTGGGTAATGGACAATTCGTTTAAAGAGCGATCAAGGCGGTCTAAGTGCGCGTCACCGTCAATTAAACAGCTGTTTTGCACGGCAAAGACTTCATAAACACTGTCGGCAAACTGAAATCCTCGGTCTTCTATATGTACCGAAGCGTTTCTGTGGTCCACGTATTGACCATTAACGTAAGAAATGCGGGCCATGACCTAAAAATACTCCAATTGAACGGAAAACATCTTTTCGACCTTGTTGATCACATCGGCTGCCGCAAACAAGACCACCCGGTCACCGGCCTTCACGATGGTGTTTCCTCGGGGATTAATGACTTCTTTGTCACGCACAATGGCGCCCAACACCAAACCGTCGGGCAAATTGGCTTCGCGCAACGGCATACCCACCATGGGGGACGTTTCTAACGCTTCGGCTTCAATCATTTCGCCAAAACCTTCGCCCAAAGTATGCACCGAATGGATACGTCCACGGCGCACGTGTTGAATGATGTTTGAAACCGTAATGTTGCGGGGGTCCACCACCACATCGATCCCCAATGATCCGATTAAGGCTCCGTATTCGCCTTTGTTGATCAAGGAAATAGAGCGTTTGGCCCCTTCCCGCTTGGCCAACAAAGACGACAAAATATTGGTTTCGTCATCATTGGTCACCGCGATAACGGTTTCGGTCATCGCCATGTTGGCTTCGACCATCATGGCTCCATCCAACACATCGCCGCGCAAAACCATGGTTTTACTGAGTCTGTTGGCGCATTCTTCGGCTCGTTCGGCGTTGAGTTCAATCAGTTTTACGTTCAAGTGGGCGTTTTGTTCTTCCAACTGTTCGGCCAAGAACATACCGATGTTGCCGCCGCCAAAAATCACAATGCGGCGGGCTTCGGTTTCTTCATGACCAAAACTGGCAAGCGTGCGTTCTTGGTTGTCGGTCGCCACCACCAAATAAACGTTATCGCCCACCAACATTTGTGTATCCGCATCGGGGAGAATCACTTTGCCGTCGCGTTCAATGCCAACAATGGTGACTTTAAGATCGGGAAACAATTGGGTGATTTGACGCAAAGGCGTGTTCACCAAAGGACAGTTTTCGCCACAGCGCACGCCCAACAATTTCACCAGACCTTCGACCAAAGGAATAACTTCAAAGGCTCCCGGAACGCTCAAACGCCGTGAAATCGCATGAGCAACTTCGATTTCCGGGGAAATAATCACGTCAATGGGCATATGGTCGCGGGAAAACAAGTTGGCCCACATGGGCTGCAAATAAGCCTGATGGCGTACCCGCGCAATCTTTTTCGGCACATCAAACAGGGAATGCGCCACTTGGCAAGCCACCATGTTGACCTCATCGGCCGCCGTCACGGCGATCACCATGTCGGCGTCTTCGGCCCCGGCCCGTTCCAAAACATCGGGACGCGAGGCATGACCAATCACGCCCTGCACATCCAAGGTATCGGAAACCCGCCGAATAAGGTCAGGGGATTGATCAATGACCGTTACATCATTGTTTTCACGCGAAAGATGTTGGGCAATGTGAAACCCCACCTGTCCGGCACCGCAAACGATCACTTTCATGACTGGTCTTCCCTAATCCGTACTTTTCTGTAAAGCATCAGCCGTGAGGCCCAAAGACTTAAGTTTGCGGTGCAACGCYGAACGTTCCATACCGACAAACTCAGCCGTCCGCGAGATATTACCGCCAAAACGGGTGACTTGTGCGGATAAATAATCTTTTTCGAAGGCTTCTCTCGCTGGTTTTAAGGGTAAGCCCATAACCTCACTGCCGTTATTTTGACCATACGCCTGAGCGCTCATGCCTGAACTGGTCACTTCGTTGGGTAAAAATTCAGCGCGAATTTGTTCGCTGGCTTCGCCCGGGGCCATAATCAACAAACGTTCGATGATATTTTTCAGTTCCCGCACGTTACCGGGCCAAGCATAAGACTGCAACGCCGCAATGGCATCTTCCGATAACATTCTGGGCGGTTGACCGGATCGTTTGGCGGCGTTGGCCATAAAATGAGACGCCAACAACGGAATGTCTTCTCGGCGTTGATCCAACGGCGGCACGTCAATCGGCACCACCGATAAACGATAAAACAGGTCTTCGCGAAAACGACCTTCTTTGATTTCCACTTGAATATCGCGGGTGGCACTGGCGACAACGCGCACGTCAACTTCAATTTTGGACGTTCCCCCCACACGCTCAAAAATTTGCTCTTGTAAAACGCGTACGATTTTACCTTGAGTTTCCAGCGGCATATCAGAAACTTCGTCTAAAAACAGCGTGCCGGTATGGGCCGATTCAAAATAACCAATTTTGCGTCCACCCTCGCCTTCTTCTTGGGATGTTTCGGTGCCAAACAGTTCAATTTCCATRCGTTCGGGGTCCATTGACGCACAATTCATCACCACAAAGGGGCCGGTGGCGCGGTTTGAACGATCGTGCARCATGCGCGCAACGACTTCTTTTCCTGAACCACTGGGACCGGAAATCAGSACGCGGGAATTGGCCGGAGCCACCCGTTCAATGGCTTGGCGAACTTGGGCAATCACATTTGAGGCCCCGACCAGATCGTCTTCGATGTCACTGCGTTGGCGCAGGTCTTCGTTTTCCCGTTTCAGCCGGGCGGCTTCCATTGCGCGTTCCACGACCAAAATCAGGCGATCCGCCTTAAATGGCTTTTCGATAAAGTCATAGGCCCCGTCTTTGAGGGCTTTTACGGCCGTTTCAACGGTGCCGTGGCCACTCATCATCACCACGGGCAGGCTGGGGTGGCGTTTTTTGATGGCCGATAAAATTTGCAAGCCATCCATTTGGCTACCCTGTAACCAGATATCCAACAGCACCAAATTGGGACGGCGTGTTTCGATCATTTCCAAGGCTTGCACGTCGCCACCGGCTTCGCGCGCCTGAAAGCCTTCGTCTTCCAAAATACCCGCCACCAGCATGCGAATATCGGCCTCATCGTCAACAATCAAAATATCTTGGGGCATTTAGATTCTACTCAACATTCATTTAAGACTTGTCGGGCGCAAACAACAAGGTGACGCGCGCTCCGCCTTCAGGTCTGTTTTCAAGTAACAGATTTCCACTGTGATCTTCCATGATTTTTTTGACAATCGCCAGCCCCAATCCGCTGCCTCGGTTTCGGGTCGACACATAAGGTTCGGTCAAACGGGTCATATCCGTTTCAGGAAGCCCGGTTCCGTTGTCTTCTACGGTGATGACTGACCGCAAACCTTTGGGGGTTTCATGCTGACAAAGCTTCAAAATGACTTGGCCTGTGCCCTTAAGGTCCGCATGGTTTTCGATCTGTTCGTTGACCGATTCGACCGCATTTTTCAAGATATTGGTCAAAGCCCTGGAAACTTGCTGAGCATCACAATTTAAGAACTGGATGCCTTCGTCAATTTCTCCGCTGACCATCACGGCCCCGACCCCGTCTTCGGTTTCGCTGCGATTGCGTTCTAAAAATAGGGCTTGGCGGCACAGGTTGACGATGTCTTCGTCTTTCAACACGGCTTGTGGCATGCGGGAAAAGGACGAAAATTCATCGACCATATTACCCAAATCTTCGACTTGGCGAATGATGGTTTCGATGCACATGGTGAACGTTTCTGGATCGTCTTTGATTTGCTTTAGATATTTGCGTTTCAGGCGTTCTGCAGACAATTGAATGGGCGTTAGTGGATTTTTAATTTCATGAGCAATCCGGCGCGCCACACCCGACCATGCGGCTTTGCGTTGGGCCGCTTGCAATTCTGTGATGTCGTCAAAGGTCACAACATAGCCAATAATATCGCCATCCAACTGTTCACTGGTGGCGCTGACAATCAATTGCGAGGGCACGTTGTCTCTGAGAATGGTGATTTCCGACTGAGCAACCCGTTCCGGCTTGTTCACGGCCGTGCTCAAGACCTCTGCCATTTCCGGTACTTCTTTGGCCAAGGATCGACCATGGGCTTTGTCTAAATCAACGCCTAACAAAAGGCTGGCGGTTGGGTTCGACAGGTCGATGAGGCCCAAATTGTTTAAGCCGATCACGCCCGCCGACACGCCGCTGAGCACGGTTTCCGTAAAACGGCGGCGTTCGTCGAGTTCCCGGTTCATGGTCAACAGGCCTTGTTGCTGGGCCGCCAACTTTTCTGTCATTTCATTAAAAGCGGTCGAAAGCGTGCCAATTTCGCCAATGGTTTCATCCACCTCTACCCGCAGGCTGAGATCACCCTGAGACACGCCCTGCGCCGCATCGATGAGTTTTGAAATGGGTTTGACCAGCTGATTGGCGAGGATCATGCCAATCCACACCGCGGCCAGCAGCAACAGCAACGCCACCACCATGAAAATAGCGACAAAGGTGACTTCGATCGTCCCCCGGCTTTCTTGCAGGTTCAGGTAACTTTGAGAGGCTTGGCGCACCCGTTCCATATTGCTGATGACGCGCGCATCCACAAACCGTTCGACCAGCAAATAAGCGCCGATAAAGCGATCAAGTTTGACAATGGCGCGGACCTGTTCGACGTCCGGCGCCGTTAAAATRACCACTTCGCCGTTGTTTGCCCGTTCAAAGGCATTTCTGGGCACTTCACCCGTATGCAATTGCAACAAGGAAAAGCGAGATTTGGTCAAAATTACGCTGTTTGCATCGATGATAACCGCTTCGGACAAGGCCTGTTCATTGGCCAGATCCGTTAACGATTGAGCAAATAAACGGGGGTTTACGATCAGTTTTGAGGCATTTCGGTTTAAGGTGTTGGATATCCCCAAAACCGCCGTACCAATGTTTTGAATGTGTTCTTCCAAATACGCACTGGCAACAATTTGCGAGGCTTCAACCGCTGTACGCACCCGTTCGTTAAACCAGGAATTGACACCATAATTGAGAAACAGAGCGGCAAATACCGCAACCAAAATCGCCGGTGTGACGGCAATCAGCGAAAACATCACCACAATGCGCACATGAAGCGCTGATCCCGCCATGCCTTTGCGACGCTGCACCGACATGGCAAAAATGCGTTCCGCAATAACCGCCAGCAACAACAATAAAACAACCAAATCGATGACCAAAAAGATGGCAATTTGGCGCGATTCACCCGATCCYGTCGATGTTCCCGTCAGCAAACCAAACGTGATGGTCCCCGAAGCCACGGCCATGGTCGCCAAAATAAAAGCAAATCGGCGGCTGGCCAAAAAAAGGCCAAACCATTTGGCCAAGCCGTTTGGCATTTGCGTCTTTAAACTTTGACCGGGTGTCTCCATGTTTTGGCTCACTTATTTAAGTCCGCCACGAACCACCGAAATATCAAGTTCACGAATTTTTTTACGCAAGGTATTACGGTTTAAACCCAATATGTCGGCAGCCTTTAATTGATTGCCACGGGTGGCGTCCAACGTTAATTGGATCAATGGTCGTTCAATTTCACGCAAAATCCGATCATACAGACCAGGTGCGGGCATATCCTCACCGTGAGCGCTGAAATAGGTTTTTAGATGGCGTTCAACCGATTGCGTTAAGCTGCCTTCTTCGGCTTCGTTCCAACTGACGGGAGCTTCGGCCAATTCGGCTTCGATCGCCGGCATGCCAATTTCGTCTTCCACGCACAGCGCCAACAGGCGTTTCACCATATTTTCAAGTTCACGGACATTGCCCGGCCAGTTATGCCTTTTCAGTCGCTCCATGGCCTCTGTTGAGAAGGTTTTCCACGGCAAACCTTCTCCTTCAGCCTGTGACATAAAGTGTCCAACCAATTCCGGAACGTCTTCGGTACGTTCGCGCAGGGGCGGAATGCGCACCTGAGCAACATTGAGACGGAAATAAAGATCTTCGCGAAATTGACCCTGGCGGATTAATTGCTTTAAGTCCCGGTGGGTCGCGGCAATGATGCGGACATCGGTTTTAATCGGCGTGCGACCGCCAACTGAGGTGTATTCGCCTTCTTGTAAAACACGCAATAAACGAGTTTGGGCCTCGGAAGGCATATCGCCGATTTCGTCCAAAAACAACGTGCCGCCTTGGGCCTGTTCAAAACGACCAATGGACCGACTTGTGGCCCCCGTAAACGCGCCCTTTTCGTGTCCAAACAGTTCACTTTCAATCAAATCACGGGGAATGGCGGCCATATTGATGGCGACAAAGGGTTTGTTCCGGCGCCGACCAAAATCGTGCAAGGCCTTAGCCACCAGCTCTTTACCCGTACCCGACTCGCCATTGATGATGATGCTGAGATCGGTCTGCATCAAACGGGCAATGGTGCGATAGATATCTTGCATCGCCGCCGAGCGCCCGATCAGAGGTAAATCTTCGTCGGCGGTTTTGGGACCTGAGGAAACTTGTTTCCTTGCTTCAAGTCCTCGTTTAACAACAGACACCAATTCATTGATATCAAATGGCTTTGGTAGATACTCAAAGGCCCCACGTTCGGCCGCTTTTAAGGCCGTCATAATGGTCGCCTGGGCGCTCATCACGATGATGCGCAGATTGGGTCTGATTTTCAGCATGCGTGGAATCAGGTCCAGACCGTTTTCATCGGGCATCACCACATCGGTGATCACCAAATCCCCTTCCCCATCGGATACCCATTTCCACAGCGTTGCGGCATTTGACGTGGTGCGCACTTCAAATCCCGCACGGCTGAGAGCTTGTTCCAAAACCACGCGGATCGAGCTGTCATCATCAGCCACGAGAATGGTCGCACCTGCGGTCATAGGTCATTTCCTTCCATGGGCAGTTCTTTAGACATGGGCAACAGCACGCGAAAGGCTGTGCGTCCGGGGTGAGATTTAAAATCAATGACGCCGCCCAGGTCCCCAACAATCTTAGCCACCATAGGCAAGCCTAAGCCTGTGCCATTGGTTTTGGTGGTGACAAACGGGTCAAACAAATGATCGGATAGTTCGTCGGGAATGCCGGGGCCGTTATCTTGTACGGTGATCGCCAACGGCAGATGCACACGGCTTTGGCTGCCGGGCATGGCAAAGCGAATACCGTGCTGATACGCGGTTTTTAAGACAATTTCGCCGCCTTCTTTGGGCACCGCTTCGGCGGCATTTTTAACCAAATTTAAAAAGACCTGTATCAATTGATCGCGATTGCCCAGGACGGCGGGCAAGGATGGGTCGTAAAGTTCTTCAAAACGAACATGTGCGGCAAAGCCGTGTTTGGAAATTTTTTGAACGCGATCAAGGACTTGATGGATATTCAAAGGCTCTGTCTTGACCGGAGCCCCATCAGAAAAGACTTCCATGCGATCAATCAAATCTTTGATGCGATCGACTTCGGCTTGTATTAAACGGGTCAGTTCCAGATCGCCTTCATTGGCCGATTGCTCTAAAAGCTGGGCGGCTCCGCGTATACCGCTGAGGGGGTTTTTGACTTCATGGGCCAACATCGATGACATCGCCGAAATCGACCGGGCGGCATCGCGTTGGGTCATGCGGTGCGCAATTTGGTCGGCAATAGAGCGTTCTTGAAACGACAAAACAACGGATGTTCCGGGGCGTTCTTCTGGGCCTTCGACCATACTGGACACCTGAACATCGACAGAACGCTGTCCGGTTTTGGGCGTATCTAGGGACAAACTGTATTCCGTCACCGTATTGATGCCGCCGCGCACCTGTTCGATCAGGCCAAAAACCGGGCTATTTTTGGGCAAAAGTTCGGATACAGTTGTACGTTCTAGGGTATTGTAACTAATCGCAAAAAGCTGTTCTGCGGCCCCGTTGGCAAACAAAACCCGGTCGTCYTCATCAACCACTAAAATWGCCAAAGTTAAGGCGTTCAGCACCAAGGCGGCTTCGGCGTCATGTTTTGTGATCGGGCCAGTATCAGGGGCTGGTTTTTCTGTCATCACGCCGCTTTTTGTTCAATAAGAGGCGCAAAAAAGGCTTTGATCAGGCTGGGCACCAAATCAGGATCGTTGCATAAGAATACGGTGGCCCGAAAGACCGTTGAATTGGGCAGACCCTTGGAATACCAGCCAATGTGCTTGCGCATGTTGCGCATCCCCAATTCTTTGCCATAGTGAGACAGCATTGCATCATAATGGATCAAAATGGTGTCCAATTTGACTTGCAAAGACGGCTCAGACAATCGTTCCCCGGTTTTGATAAAGTGAGCAACATGCGACGGAAACCAAGGTTTTCCATAACAGCCCCGGCCAATCATCACACCGTCGGCGTTCGATTGTTCAAGCATTTTAGCCGCGTCGTCAAAAGTGTTCACGTCGCCGTTACCCGTTACCGGCAGGTTGACCGCGTCTTTGACTTCGCCAATAAATTCCCAATCGGAATGGCCTTTGTACATTTGCTGGCGGGTGCGACCATGCACAACAATGGACTGAATCCCACTTTCTTCGGCGATGCGGGCCAAATTCGGAGCATTACGGTTGTCCGCATCCCACCCGGTGCGCATTTTTAAGGTCACCGGGGTGGAAACCGCCTTAACCGCCCCTTCCATGATTTTGCCCGCCAAAACCTCGTCTTTCATCAAGGCCGAGCCGGAATAACCGTTCACAACTTTTTTGGCGGGACAGCCCATGTTTAAATCGATGATGGCAGCGCCTCGGTCTTCGTTCATTTTGGCGGCTTCGGCGACGACTGCGGGTTCGGTGCCAGCCAATTGAACGGACATGGGGAATTCGTCGGCGCAGGCGGTGGACATTTTCATGGTTTTTTTGTTGGCATAAATCATCGCGCGCGACGCARTCATTTCCGACACCACCAGCCCCACGCCAAAACTGCGCACCAAACGGCGAAACGGACGGTCTGTAACCCCCGCCATAGGGGCCAACATCACATTATTTTCAAGCTCAACCGGGCCAATTTTATAGGGCATGCGTGCAAAATCCTCAACGCAGAAAAAAATCGTGCCTATTTATTGTGCAAAACGCAAAAAAACGCAAGGATTTGTGAAGAATTAGGCAAGGATTATGTCGGTGACAACTTTTACGCCGATATAGCCCAAGGTCAACAGCAAGTACCCCAACAAGACAAACCGCGCGGCTTTACGCCCGCGCAAGCCGGTTTTGTGATGGGCAATCAGCAATCCACCGATGACCACAAAGGCCAGAATGCTGAGAATGGTTTTGTGGTCAAAGGTCAACAATGCCCCGATGGCTTTATATTCAGCGGCCATGCCCGTGATCAGACCCAAGCCCAAAATACCCTCGCCCCAGCCCAACATGCGCAACGTCAATTCGCCACAATCGGCAACAGATGGCAATTTGTGGGTCAGTTTGGTTGGCCGTTTTAGTTTCAGGGCGCGATCTTGCAAAAAAGCGGCTAAGGCTGCCACGGCGGCAATGGTGACCAGAGCATAGGTGAGGACGGATACGCCGATGTGCAAAATCAACCAGCCGTCAGGTCCGGCTATATTATTAGCCACAGGGCTTAGAGATTGTGAAGCGGCCTCGGCCGCCAAAGCAATCAAGCCCATCAACGCCATGTACGGCACCAACAAAGGCGTCAGACGCCAAGCTTCACGCATTGACCACGCCAGCATGGCAAACACCATCATGGTGGCGGCGATGCTGACCCACAGCGCACTGCTGAGACTGGCTTGCCACTGTCCGGACAATTGCACCAGCACCCAAATAAAAGGACCAAGCGCACTTAACGCCAAGCTTCCCCAAAAAGCTGCGTTGGGGGTGTAATCCGAACGCGCTTCGCCCCGAAAGGACACAAAAGCAACTGGGAAAAGACAAGCAATGGCTACAAGGCCGTGGATAAATGTGACTGACATGCACGCACAATCGCCTCTTGCGCGGTGTTGTGCAAGATGTCTTTTGGAAATTAGGTGTGAAAATCTTTTTGAAGTGATAGTTTGTGCGCTATGAATACGCAAAAAAATAATTTAACGGCGGCTTTGATCGTGGCGGCTGGTCGTGGACACCGCTTTGGTGGACCGTTGCCCAAGCAATACACTGATTTGAATGGACAAATGGTCTTAAACCATACGGTTTCTGCGCTTTTGGCACACCCAGACATCGATGTTGTGCGCTGTGTCATTCATCCAGACGACCAAAGTCTGTACGAAAATGCGGTTGCAAATCTAAACATTATGCCCCCGGTTTCGGGCGGCGCAACCCGTCAGGATTCGGTGCGTTTGGGTCTGCAAAGTCTGGAAGACCTGAATGTGGATAAGGTGTTGATCCACGATGGGGCGCGTCCGTTTGTGAGCTTGAGCGTGATTGAGGGCGTGTTGAACGCTTTGAACGATCATGCTGGTGCCCTGCCCGCGCTGGCCGTTGCCGATACTTTAAAACGCGGTGAAGAGGGTAAAATCACAAAAACGGTTTCACGCGAGGGACTATTTCGCGCGCAAACCCCACAGGGCTTTCATTTAAAGGATATCTTGCAGGCTCATCACAAATTTAAGGGTGACGAGTTGACCGACGATGCACAATTGTTTGAAAGCTTAGGCCTTGATGTGGTTTTGACCGAAGGTTCCCCCGATAATTTTAAAATCACCACAGGAGACGATCTCATGCGTGCCGAAAACTTGCTGGCTCTTCGCTCCGAAACGCGTACCGGTATGGGCTTTGATGCGCATCGTTTCGACGCAGGTGAATTCGTAACCCTGTGTGGCCTTGAAATCCCCCATGATTTTGGCCTTAAGGGACATTCTGATGCGGATGTGGCTTTGCATGCKTTGACCGACGCYTTRTTGGGRGCAWTRGGMGCCGGTGATATCGGCCAGYRKTWYMYSYCCANYGAYNCYMWATKGMMMKNCRYBRAGNCSGRYCRMYWTNTNCARCAYGCCACCAGCCTGATGCGYGARCGCGGYGGSGAAATYATCAATRTWGAYYTGACSMTCATTTGCGRRGCYCCKAAAATTGGRCCGCACCGSGAAKCYATGGTCAAAAGYGTTGCYAAKATTNTTGGNCGTGGATCNNAGCAKAGKKTCGGTTAAGGCCACCACCACCGAAGGCATGGGCTTTACCGGGCGCAAAGAAGGCATTGCGGCGCAAGCCATTGTTAGCCTTCGCTTAAATGCGCTAAAGACATAAGGATTAAGGCCGTATGGAGCGTTTTTCCTTAGATAAAATCGAAGTTATGGTGATTGAGCCAGAACGCAGTGCGCGGGCTCTGATCGTTCAGGCCTTAAAAAGTGCCGGGGTGCGGAAAATTAAAGAAGGTTCGGGTCTGAAGGACATCATGCATTTTTTTCAAATCGGCATGCCCGACATGATTATTTCCGACATCAAGCTTCCCGATGGAAATTTCAACACCTTTGTTTATAAGTTGCGCCACCATGATGTTGGCACCAACCCTTTTTTGCCAATTTTGGCCTTGGTCGATTCTCCGACGGCCAATGATATTCAGGCGGTTGTTCAGGCCGGAGCAGACGATTTAATCACCAAGCCCGTATCGGCAAAGCAATTGTTGCAGCGGATCAAGGCGCTGATCATAGCRCGCAAACCTTTTATGGTGACCAGTGCCTATATCGGCCCGGATCGGCGAAAAGCCGAAGAAAAAGCGGCCCAGACTCACATCAAATCCTTAGAAGTCCCCAATACCTTAAAATCGAAAGCCGTGGATGCGGATCGTTTTAACGAAGATCAATTGCAAAACGACATTCGGGCTTCGATCAATATGGTGAATTTGCAAAAATTAGGCAGTCACGCCAACCAAACCAAAGCCTTAGTTGAAAAAATCGTGCCCAGTTTGGCCTTTGGTTCCCCCGACAAGCCCACCACACAGGCCTTGCAACGCTTGTTGTATGTTTCTGAAGATATCTCTCGGCGTATGGTCGGCACAAAATTTGGCCATGTCAGCGAACTTTGCCAATCGTTGCTGGAAGTAACCCAGCGCATTTTGGCTGCGAAGGCGTTTCCGGAGCCTAAAGATGTTGATCTTTTGAAGCCCTTGTCGATTGCGATCAGCCGCGGATTTGATGAAACGGATACCGAAGTGGCTAAATTAGCCCATCAAATTTCCACATCGATTTCCACAAAAAACTAGCTTTTATCAGTATGTTGTTGTGTCTCTTTAAATATCCACTTTAAATAATCCGGATGACCGTCCGCAATATCCAAAACAACAACACAGGGGCATTCGTAACTGTGCAACTCGACGATGCGTCTGGTGGCTTGCTTGACTCGGCTTTTGCGGGTTTTTAGGATCATGGCCACTTCGGTGCCTTCTTGTACGGCCCCTTCCCACCAATAAACGGACTGAATATCGCCTAAGATATTGGCACACGCGACCAGCCTTTCTGTGACCAAAGCCTTGGCAATTGTTTTGGCTTCATCGGTTGAGGCGGCGGTGACATAAAGCCATTGCGCCCTTTCATTTTTAGCATGATCTGGATCAGGCATTAAAAATCTCTTCCCCGGCATCTATGATTTAAAGTCAACTTCACGTAGTATAGACAAAATTATCCAAAACACTTTAAAGACAGGAAAATGGCGATGCCGGCCAGCTCAACAAGCACTCAAAACAAAACAAGCTCAACACCGCAAACTTCACCAGAATGCCCCAGCAGAGCCCAAGGCGATTGGTTGCGTCGCGGGCTGGAACAACCCGGTGGAAAGTTGCCGTTGTTTAATGAAGAAGGCCAGCAAATCAGCGAACGCACCGTGCGCTCGTGCATTGATAAGGGCTGGGCCCAACCTTGGTTTTCAAATCCCTTAAAACCAGATTGGATCGTTTGTAAGTTAACGGACCAAGGGCGCCAAGCTATCTTGTCTTAGTTTACCCTTAACTTTCCAAGTCCACATCCACATAACCTTGCTCTAATGCATAACGCAGCGCTTCAAAGGCCTTTTTAGCCTCTTCATAGGCTTCGCGTTGCGTGCGAATGTTATTGACCTGTTCGGTGGACAAGGCTTCCCCATTATCCTGCCCTGCGGCCTCAAAGGTTGCTTCTAAATAATTGGCGCGCAAACGGGCAATGGCCACGGCAAAGGACAAAATCGTGGTTTTATTCATGGTCGGGATGCGTGAATGAATGATTTCCCGATTGGCAATGCGAATCCCTTGTTCGATTTCATTCAAAAACCGTTTGATGTGCATTGTCTTTTTATAATCTTCGCTGTGGTCCTCTAAGCTCATAACTTTATATCCTTAGCTTCATATCCCAGTGCTTTAAAAAGCGACTAACAAATTTTAGGTCATGTTACGCCAATACGCAGATGACGCAATATCGAAAAACTATATCAGTAAAATGGTTAATTTTCCTCTGAAGTGATGTTCGTCACAGCCCGGCCTGAAATCCGTTGCTAGTTTTAAAACGTGGAAGAAACATCCGACGATTTTTATTCCACATCCCTCAATAAGCAAACTCTCAGCTGGCCGTTTTTTTAAACGGTCAGCTTTTTCTTGTGAAAAATAGGCACTCCAGAACGACCCTTTTTCAAAGGGCAAGGACTATGGCAGGCGGCCGCAAATGCCTGATCGAAACAACCTATGCAGAAATTAAAATTCTGACCAAAGGCATTGTATCGTAAGGCTTATCGTCTCCGGGGCTGATTGCGTACACTTAAAAATAGAGAGRCTGGTGTTTAAGTCTGTTCAAGCCCCTTAATTGACGTTTYAATCCAGCGCCTTGTTTYAACATTATCATTTTCTTATGTTAAACTGACGTGAATTCTGTTATCAACTMTACAGAGAATTWCATCGGTTATACAGCTCACKGATAACGTTGATTGAGGAAGTATGTTTTTGACTKTTGTKTTTTAYARAAAWATSGCGTGGTTTGCCTTTGTATTGCTCTTGGCTTCAAGCTTACCCGTCGGACAGATTTCTGCRCAGGAGCTTAMAGTCAGYAARGATCAGRTGGTCTTTGGCGCTGGTCCWTCCACCAAAATCGCACAGCTTTTTTTCAAACATTTTTCCCAGCTWCCCGAAGCTRATGGATTAAGCTTTACGGTTCCCCAACGTTCCACCAARCATGCYGGMGGAATTCTGGCTTCCGRAAAYTACCTTTTCGGTCGACTTGGACGTCTCCTTTCCGCAAGCGAAAGGGCACAAAACAAAGCAGAAATTATTCTCGCCAATATCCGGCTCAGTTTTGTTGGGGGATCAAGGGTAATGATAAAATCTTTGAAACCTTCACAGCTCGACCGTATATTAACGGGCGAGATTGATAATTGGCGCCAGCTGGGCGGCGTGGATGCACCCATTATCCTTGTTGGCCGCGAAAAGACAGAGGCTGTTCTTTCTGAGCTTCGCAAGAGTTTCCCGGTATTGGATCAGGCCAAATACCATCAGGTCTTTAAACGTGATCATACCATGGTAAACTTTTTGAGCAGTTCTGCGGGCCGTTATGCTATCGGCTTCGGCTCGCTTTCTAATTTTGAGGGGATGAATGTTATCGACATAGAAGGACATGAACTTAGCATGCCTTTGGGGTTGGTCTTTGACCTCAAAAATCGTGATGACCCTGTTATCCGTGCTGTCCGACGCTATGCCGCAAGTCCGCTGTGGTACAAGTTGGTCCGCGATGCCGGTTACGGAGAGCCGAAATTATTCGATTAAGTTAAGAGCATTGACGGTCTTGGGGGAGTAAAAATGAAGCGTAGTGAAGGCATCGTCGGCCTAATTATTGTCCTGTTCATTTCTTTGTCTGTTGGCTTTGTCGGATACATCATATTCAAAGAACAGAAGCATTCCCTCGAAGCTTCCTTCGTCAGAGAGGCTGAAGGCATTCTCCATACGCTGGAAAAATTGGGACAGCATCACATTTCCTCTTTTGACTGGCCAGCCCTTGAAGAACTTCAGGCGCGGACGATTACAAACCCATCTGTGTCAGCTGTCTGGATAGAAGATGCCCTATCCAACCGTACATTCGGTGAGGTGAACCCGACGCCTCACGAAGACATCAGGTTGTTTTCTCGCAATATCACCTTCAATGGCGACATCATAGGCGGGGTACACTTGGTTACGGACAGGCGTATTCTCACTGATTTGCTCACGCGGATGAGTTATTTCCTGATCTTCGCGATGGCCATCATCATTTGCGTTACGTCTGGGCTTCTCTATCTCGGAATTAGAATACGCGAACAAGAGAGACATGATCGCTTTCGTTCGGAATTCCTCGCAAACATGAGCCATGAACTAAGGACCCCGTTGAACGCCATCCTTGGTTTTAGCGGCACCATCAAGGAAGAGATTTGGGGGCCAGTAGGCCATAAAAAATACAGTGAATACATCGATGACATTTTCGATTCGGGTCAATACCTGCTCGAACTCATTAATGACGTTCTTGATCTCTCGGCGATTGACGCCAAAAAGCTAAAGCTTAAAGAAGAAAAGGTGGACTTAGCCAAAGTCTCGAAAGCCGCTTTTCGGATTATCAAGCCCCGAGCCGATAAGGGAGAAATTCACCTGAACACCAATATCGCTGATGACTTACCCCTGCTTTATGCCGACGAGCGACGGGTGAAGCAGATCCTGCTTAATCTGCTGTCCAATGCAATCAAGTTTACGCCCCCGAAAGGTCGGGTTTCTTTGGATATTGAGCTTGATCATAAAAAAGCACTGACTTTCAAGCTGACCGATAGCGGCATAGGCATGAGCAAAAAGGAACTTGCAATGGCCATGATGTCGTTCGGGCAAGCGGAATCCACCCTTGCACGGGTCAATGAGGGCAGTGGCCTTGGTCTCCCCCTGACCAAAGGCCTGCTGGGTTTGCATGGCGGAACACTTGATATCGTGAGTTATGTTGGTAAGGGGACAACGGTGACCGTACAATTTCCGCCTGAACGGTCARTTCTTGCTGAAACCTTTAAAGAATAATAGCCACGGGGAATCACCACATTAACCACAGAAACGGGTGATTTCTGAGGTGGGGCCGTTTTGAGACGTTTAAGGGATCATTAAAAAGGCTGGTGTTTTAGTCTGTTAATGCCCCAAGGCGGACCTTTGCATTTGTCAGAAAACTTGAAATACAGTATATTGAAGTTTATGGATTTATCCCGGTTTCATCCGACCCGCCGCCAGATAATTCGCACCCTTTTACAGGGGATGGGCATGTCACCTGCTGTGCTTGCCGTGCTGAAAAATGCCTCAGCCAATTCCAAGGTTCCAATTATTCCGGGCGTTCAGAAAATTGTCGGCGACGTGCGCCTGAATGGCATTTCGGCCCAAGTGGGACAATTGGTGCATCCCGGCGACGTTTGCACCACGGGTGCGGACAGTGAATGCATCATCATTATCGGCGAGCATGCTTTTTTGCTACGCGAACGGGCAGAAATTGAATTTTATTCCGAATACTTTGAAGAAGGCTTGAATACATCTCTTTCAGGACGCATCCGCATAGCTGCGGGTGCCCTGCTGGCGGTGTTTGGCAATACCGACACCACCCTCTCTACGCCTTTGGCGACCATCGGCATTCGCGGCACAGCTTGTTATGTAGAGGTTGGGCTTGAGAAAGATTATGTGTGCCTTTGTTATGGCCGCGCTGAATTAAGATCGAAGCTAAACCCCGCCGTTGGCGAAGATCTGGATACTTTCCATCACGACGCGCCGCGCAACTTTTACGCCAACCCTGCTGAACACAATGGTCTTTTTATCGAGCCTGAGGAAATGATCAATCATATCGACGAAGAATTGATCTTGCTGGAATCACTGGTTGGCCGCATTCCGCTGTTCGGGCCTGAACCCATCAAAATGCCGGGAAATCCAATCCCCAAACAAAAATAGCCAACAGACAAATTTAACGCAACACGCGCTTGTCATTCGCATGCCTTAAGCCATTTGAATTTTGGTGGATATACCGTAGCTGCCTTTGATAAGGGATTTTGCATGGTTGATCATGATCTGATTTTTTATTCGATTAATGATGAAGACATGTTTTTTGCCTGATTTGGCATAGGTCACAAAGTTTTGCAGACCATATGTGATGAGAAATTTGTGTTCGTTCGTCATGTTATTCCTAGATAGTGTGGGCTTCAATGACTGTCGCTTCCAAGCAAGGCTGGGCGAATCATGAGCTGTGTTTTTAAATTTCCGAGAAGCCCGGCCAATTGGCGCAAGAGCTTAGTCTTCAGACGATGACGCTTTAGCGAAATCACTCGGTTATGGGTAATGTCGGGTTGTCGGTCAGGTTGCCCCGGTCGGGTTGTCGGTCAGGTTGTCGATGTCGATTTGTTCGGACTGTTCTGAATTCTTGATCCGTGCGGCTTTCTTTTCAGCTGCGCGCAGGGCCTTCTTTTCAGCCTTCAGTCTATCGCGTTCTTTGCGTTCAAAATCGTAATTGGGCTTTCTAGCCATTTTTATCCCTTCGGATGAAACCAAGCATGCGGTTTAAGTTTTTTTGTCGGTGGCTTCTTTGGCCAGACGAAGAGCTTTTTGTCGCGCCTTCTTTTCCGCTTTTTCGTTCCGCAGCGTAGCGCGTTCTTCTTGGATACGTGTGGCTTTCATCTGAGATATAGCCAGCTGTGTTTCTGCCCTTGATTTTTCAAGTGTAAACATTTTGATATCCTTTACTTCTTTTGAGGCGTCAGGAGTGCAAAGCGTTATCTTGTCGTCAAGATGGAGACACTTTCCAAAAGTATACGAGTCGCCCGCCCCCAGCTTTCGTTGGGGGCGGAGCAGAACTCGTTTAGTCGACGAGTTTTAGATCTTCAGCGGAAGATTTTCCGTTCTGACCAGATTGGAGCTCATAAGAGACCTTTTGGCCTTCGTTGAGCGTACCAAGTCCAGCTTTTTCAACAGCTGAAATATGAACAAAAGCATCGCTTGAACCATCTTCAGGTTCGATAAATCCAAAACCCTTTGTTGGGTTGAACCATTTTACTGTACCAGTAGCCATAAGTTATTTCCTTCTAATAGGCGTTATGATTTCGCACCTCACAATATGTGGCGGCGCGGTCTATTTTAACGATCACAATGTCAGGGGATAACTAAGCTAAGCAGCGTACCGATTATTTAGGTAAGCCAGACCATATGTAAAACGTATAGGAGATAAGTGGGCTTTTTGAGAGAAAAGTCAAGTTTTTTTGAAACATTGACAATCTTGGGTACCCGAAAATGCTTAAAATGAATTACTTTTGGGCCTGCAACATCTGCACGGCCTCCTAAATTTAAGGGCTACGTTGGCCTCTCCGCTTGTGGCTATCAGGGCGGGCATTTCAAAAGGCATGGATACATAAATCGTTTAATTACAACCAGTTAACCGCACCACTCACTCCAAAAAAANGTTCAATACATTGCAACGAATTTCAATTGAAATGGTTAGCGGATAATTATAAAGGCTGAATATTTTTCAACTGATTTATAAGTTAAGCTTTAACGGTAGTTTTTGGTAAATTGGGCCATGGTTCCGTCCGCTTTTATTTCTCGCAGAGCTGCATTTAGCTTTTTCTTCATTTCTCGCAGAGCAGATTTTTTTGACACAGCGATAAACGAAGGACGGCCTTCAATCTTGTAGCTAGCTTTTTTTAGATTAAATTTCAGGATTCTGGACGTGAAGTCACCAAGCATTTCCGGTGCAATTGCCGTATCAAGTCGTCCCTTATCAACCATATTGAGCACTGATGAATAATCGCTTATATCAAATTTATTGAGGGTGTTGTCGGCATCAAAGCGGTCAAAGTAAACCGAGCCCCGAAGAACGCCAATTTTCTTGTCCGCCAAACCTTCATACTGAACAATGTCAGGTGCCGCGGTTTGAATAAAGAACGCCTTTCTCTCCCGCGAAAGTTCTTCGTCAAGATACATCATGAACTTTTCACGCTCTGCCGTACGATTTGGGCCAACCATAATGTCAGCGCTTCCATTTTCCATCATGGCRATAGCTCTACGGAATGGAACTTCTTTGAACGTCAATGAAAAGTCTAATCGTCGCGCCAATTCTTTTATAATTTCAATATAGAATCCAGAAAATTTTGTCCCATCAGAAGTGCTCTCGATAATGCGGTAAGGGGGGGCATGATTAAGGGCAACGACATAATCATCAGCGTAAACTTGTTTTCCCAATCCAACCAAAACAAACATCCCCGCGACAATCGAAAAGACTAAGCGGGAGACCTGAAACCGGGAAAATACGTTTATCATTTGCGCCCCAAAGCGTGTAAAAGAGTGTAAACGAGTGTGAATAGTACTCAATTTCATCAGAGGTTGTCTAYATTGTTTATATCTGCAGTTGTAAAAAAAAGTTTCCTACCTCTGTCTTTATATTTGGATTAACGGGTCTGCTCGCGGCTATTGGCCGACGTTTAAAAAACCTAAACACAGGACTGCGTTCAGATCATAAGCAAACATCCTGATGGGTAAGTTTGCCCGAAACGTTCTGACTCTCACGAACAAAAAAAGGCCAGATCCGAAGATCCAGCCTTTCTTTTGGTCGGGACGATAGGATTTGAACCTACGACCCCTTCACCCCCAGTGAAGTGCGCTACCAGGCTGCGCCACGTCCCGACAATATTTATGCTTTTAAGAAACCTTAGAAGCGGCGCGAATATAACCGCCCCGTGCTGCACTTGCAACGTCTGAGATCCAAGAAATGATGATTATTTAAAATGACGTGTCAGTCTGCGGATGCTTGTTTTAAAAGCGTGCTGATATCTTCTAATTCAGTGACGATTGAAGACAAATCTTGAGCCTCCAAATTTAGCGCCGGTCTGGCCTCGGCCCCCTCTTCGGCTTTGGCTATAACAACGCTGGCCGGTGGCAAGTTTTTAACACCACCTTGGCCCAACATGCGTTGCACGCCCTTGATGGTATAGCCTTCGGTATGTAACAAGGATTTGATGCGACTTAAGAGTTCCACGTCCTGAGGACGATAATAGCGACGCCCCCCGCCCCGCTTTAAGGGCGAGACTTGACGGAACTTCGTTTCCCAAAACCGCAAAACGTGTTGCGGCAAGTCTAAAAACTCAGCAACTTCGCTTATGGTTCGAAAGGCTTGATCAGACTTGTTGGACATCCGCTGTTAAGCACACATCAAGAAGAGCCAGGAGAACGCTTCGCATTGATGCGCGCCTTCATCACCTGAGAAGGTCTGAACACAAGGACTTTACGGGGCAAAATAGGAACTTCCACACCCGTCTTTGGGTTACGCCCGATTCGTTCGCCTTTTTTGCGGACTGAAAAGCTGCCAAAGGAGGAAATTTTAACGGTTTCGTCTTTACCCAAGGCTTCGGTCACCATGGACAGGACGGATTCCAATAAATCAGCAGACTCATTGCGAGACAAACCAACTTCTTGATAAACAGCTTCGCTTAGTTGTGCACGTGTAATGGTACGGCCGGACATCTATCAATCCTTTTCTCTATAAATTATACCTAAGGTTATCGCGACGAACAAAATCAGTCAATATCAAAGGGATGGAAGAATCGCTTGAATCAATGATTCAAGTTAAATAATGCACAAAAAAAGGTCGAAAAGACTACTTTTTTTTACCAGCGGACCAAAGCAGCGCCCCAGGTCAGTCCTCCGCCCATGGCTTCCATCAAAACCAACTGGCCTTTTTGGATGCGTCCGTCCCGAACGGCGGTGTCCAAAGCCAGCGGCACGGACGCTGCAGACGTGTTTGCATGCCGATCAACGGTGATCACGACCTGATCAGGGTTCATGCCCAATTTTTTCGCGGTGCTGTCCAAAATGCGTTTGTTGGCTTGGTGTGGAACCAGCCAATCAATGTCGCTTTTTTCAAGATTGTTGGCCTCAAGAGCCTCGACAACCACGCTGGCCAGATTGGTCACCGCATGGCGGAACACTTCGCGGCCCAACATGCGCACATGACCCACGGTCGAATTTGTACCCGGGCCGCCATCTGTGTACAGCAAGTCCCGCAATTTGCCGTCGGAATGCAGATGCGTCGATAAAATACCGATTTTATCGCCTTCTTCACATTCTTCGGCTTGTAAAACTACGGCCCCGGCGCCATCACCGAACAACACACAGGTGGTGCGGTCTTCCCAATCTAAAATGCGCGAAAAGACTTCGGCACCAATGACCAGAATGTTTTTGGCTTGTCCGGCCCGCACAAAATTGTCGGCAATGGACAGCGCATAAATAAACCCAGAACACACGGCCTGAACATCAAATGCGGCCCCAGAATCCATGCCCAACATGGCCTGAACTTTGGTCGCGGTAGATGGGAAGGTATTGTCCGGTGTGGTTGTGGCAACGATCACAAGATCAAGCTCAGAAGCCTCAATACCCGCGGCCTCAAGGGCTTTTTCACCCGCTTGATAAGCTAAAATAGCCGTGGTTTCACCTTCACGCGCAATGTGGCGTTGGCGAATTCCGGTGCGTTCGACAATCCATTCATCAGTGGTATCAACGGTTTTCGCCAATTCCGCATTGCTCAGGATTTTTTCCGGAAGGTGTGATCCCGTACCGGTAATGCGCGAGCGAAAAGCCATGATTTGTGTATTCCTGAATTAATTAATCTACTGAGCCCGAGAAGTCATGATGTTCGGATATAAACCGAGCATAGTCTTCTTTGATACCTTCGTTCAATTCGTCAGAGATCAATTCGTGTGTCAGTTTCACAGCGGTACAAAACCCAAGAGCATCCGTTCCGCCATGGCTTTTTACACAAATGCCACCCAACCCTAAGAACATAGCACCATTATAGCGCCTTGGATCAAAACGTGTACGGAAAGAATTGATGGCTTGCTTGGCGATCAAGGCGCCAATTTTACCAATCCACGAACGCGTAAGCTCTTGTCTTAAGGCTCCGGCGAACAAACGTGCCGTACCTTCAATGGTTTTTAACGCAATATTGCCGGTAAAACCATCGGTGACAATCACATCTACGGTACCTTGACCGATGTCATCGCCTTCAACAAAACCGTAAAAATCAATGGGCAGATGGGTCTCTGTTAAGAACACAGCGGCTTGTTTGACCGAATCGTTGCCTTTGAGAACTTCCGTGCCGACGTTCAAAATACCGATCGAAGGTTTTGGGATGTGTAATACATTGCGGGCAAAAACTTCACCCATCACCGCAAACTGAACCAGGTTTTCGGCATCGCATTGAATGTTAGCGCCCATGTCCAACATTACGCATTCGCCTTTTATGGTGGGCAAAAGCGAGGCAATCGCAGGGCGATCAATGCCAGGAAGCGTTTTCAACACAAATTTAGCCATCGCCATCAGCGCGCCGGTATTGCCCGCAGAGACAATACCATCAGCTTCACCCGACCCCACCGCATTAATAGCAAGGCGCATGGAAGACTGGCGCCCGGACCGCAAAGCGATACCGGGCTTTTCAGAACTGCTGACAACATCATCGGCATGGCGCAATTCGCAAGCTTCTGCCACTTCTGGAAATTTTTCCAAAAGTGGGATGAGCTTTTCAGAGCGACCAAAAAGCATAAACCGTAAGTCTGGGATATCTTTAAGGGCTAAGGCCATGCCTTCAACGACCATATCGGGAGCGTTATCGCCACCCATGGCGTCAATTGAAAGCGTTATCGTTTTTGACACGATTGTGAGACCTCAATCCTGGAAAAAGCCAAGCTACTTATGCTGCGTCGTCCGTAGAGACAACTTCGCGGTTGTTGTATTGACCACAAGATGCACAAACGTGGTGAGGACGTTTCAGCTCACCACAAGCGGAACATTCTTCGTATGTGTTGCTTTTTAGAGCATCGTGGGCACRGCGCATGTTGCGCTTGGAAACTGAAATTTTCTGTTTAGGGACAGCCATCTGTCNATTCCTTAAWAMTATAACATCCCCCAMTATGGGGNTAACGGRAMGATTACTTAAACAAAAAACTGACGAAGAGCAAGCAATTAGCCACATCAATCTTTGTTTTTTTTAGTTTTAGGTTTTGTTTGCAGCTGAGATAGAGCCGCAAAGGGATTCTTTTTCTCAAAACCGGACTCCTTTTCAGATTTAGAGCCCGCAACATAACCTTCAAACACAGCGCCTTTTACGCGGGGAAAGGGATCAATTTCAAGTGCTAAATGTTCCACAAGCGCTGCCCCGATATCTATCTTCTGATCAATCAAGGGTTCGGGCGGCTCGACCATGTCGTCTAAATCTTCAAAGACCTCGTCTTCTTCTGACTCTTCGTCTTCTTCAACAACAGGTGTGTAAGTCATTGAAAACTTAGCCTTAAGATCAGAACTAACGGGGGCTAAGGTGACCGTACAGGGCTGAATAACTTGGACTGAAAAGCTGGCTTTTAGATCCACATCAGAATTTTTTAACAAGGTTAAAAAGACCTGAGCCTTAAAACTTTTGATGCTTGAGAGGCTTAATCGTTTGGCAAGAGCTGCGCATTGTTCTGCATTTGCCGCTAAATTAATCTCTAATGGCCGATTCCCCAATTCGGAAACCTGTACAATATGGGAATATTCTGGCGCGCTGTTCATCTTGATTCTCATTACGTCTGGTATTTGTTTGTCGGGAGACAAGGTGTTATCATTGACACAGCATCGCTGTGGTGCGATTTTCGGTCAACCTTAATCCTTATCATATCTTATCAATGGCAATGATATACGTGCCAGATGCAGTTGAAGCAAATGAACAGTTACAAAAAAACCAATATAAAAACCAAAGTCCTGATCAGTGCGGTGGTGGTGGTGCTTGGCCTTTCGGCTTGTGCACCACGCGTCGCCACCCGTGGCAACGAACTGCAAATGGAAGATGTTGCCAAAATCACAGTGGGCACGCACACCAAAAACAATGTGTATGAGACTTTGGGCTCACCGTCCAGCATGTCTAATTTTGGCGAAGACACGTGGTATTACATTTCCCAGATTACGGAAACTACCGCCTTTTTAGCCCCGGAAATCAAAGAACGTCAGATTGTCGAAATCAGATTTGACGGAAAAGGCATGGTCACCTACGTCGATGTTGTCGACACTGAAATGGCCCAAGAAATTGTCCCCGCCGAAGGGGAAACGCCAACGGCGGGGAATTCTTTGGGATTCATCGATCAGATGATTTCAAATCTTGGACGCTTTAACAAATAACAAGCGTCCCCTCACCTCACACCATCCTAGCCGGCCAATAAAGCTAACAACAAGATCGCAACAATATTGGTGATCTTGATTAAGGGGTTAATGGCTGGACCCGAGGTATCTTTATAAGGATCGCCAACCGTATCGCCCGTGATTGAGGCCTTATGCGCTTCGGAACCTTTGCCGCCATGTGCACCGTCTTCGATATACTTTTTGGCATTGTCCCAAGCGCCACCACCAACGGTCATGGAAATTGCGACAAAAATACCGGTGACAATGGTGCCCAACAACATCGCGCCCAAGGTGCTGAACGCGGCATCTTGTCCGGCAAAGACATTGATCGAAAAGTACACCACAACAGGGGCCAAAACCGGCAACAGCGAAGGCACAATCATTTCTTTGATGGCTGCCTTGGTCAGTAAATCAACACAGGCCGCATAATCAGGCTTAGCCGTACCTTCCATAATGCCGGGGATTTCCTTGAACTGGCGACGCACTTCACGCACCACCGCCCCGGCGGCGCGTCCCACGGCCATCATGCTCATGCCGCCAAACAAATACGGCAACATGCCCCCGATGAACAAACCAATGATCACGTATGGGTTTTGCAGGCTGAAATCCACAGTTGCGTCAGGGAAATAGTGCTTAATGTCTTCGGTATAGGCTGCAAACAGCACCAGCGAGGCCAACGCAGCCGATCCAATGGCGTAACCCTTGGTTACGGCCTTGGTGGTGTTGCCCACCGCATCTAAGGTATCGGTGGTGTTTCTGACGTCTTCGGGCAAATCTGCCATTTCGGCAATGCCGCCCGCGTTATCCGTCACCGGACCAAACGCATCCAAAGCCACCACGGTACCCGCCAAGGCCAGCATAGACGTCGCGGCAATGGAAATACCGAACAAGCCCGCCGTGAGGTACGTGCTGATAATCGCCGCACAAATCACCAGAATCGGCAAGGCCGTGGATTCCATAGATACGGCTAAGCCTTGAATAACATTGGTGCCGTGGCCCGTTGTCGAGGCTTCGGCAACGCTCTGCACCGGACGATAGTTTGTACCTGTGTAATATTCAGTGATCCAAATCAGAAGTCCCGTGACCCCCAAGCCAATCAAAGCACAAATAAATAAATCCCCACCCGTGAACGAAATGCCTGAGGTGGTGGTGAACGTTGTGTCCCAACCAATTGATGTTGAAACAACACCGCCGATCAACACCGCTGAAATAACAGCGGTGGCAATAAAGCCTTTATACAAAGCCCCCATCACGTTGTTTGAGGGGCCAAGTTTGACAAAAAATGTTCCGGCAACGGAACCCGCGATACACACAGCACAGATCAAAAGCGGGAACAGCATCAGTTTTTCCTGATCCATTCCGGTGAAGAAAATTCCACCCAACAACATGGTTGCGACAATCGTCACCGCATAGGTTTCGAACAAATCGGCCGCCATGCCTGCACAATCACCGACATTATCGCCCACGTTATCGGCAATGGTTGCGGGGTTGCGGGGATCGTCTTCGGGGATTCCGGCTTCGATTTTGCCCACCAGATCACCGCCAACGTCAGCCCCCTTGGTAAAAATACCGCCGCCCAACCGGGCAAAAATAGAAATCAGCGAGGCCCCAAAACTTAAAGCCACCAAGGCCTCAAGAATATGGCGGATGCCTTCGGGGGAATTGGGATCACCCATCCCGCGCAAGACCATGTAATAACCAGCAACGCCCAGCAAACCTAAGCCCACCACCAACAATCCGGTAATAGCCCCGGATTTAAAGGCGATGTCCATAGCCGGGCCAAGCCCCTTAGCGCGGGCCGCTTCGGCGGTGCGTACATTGGCCCGCACGGAAACATGCATGCCAATAAAACCTGTAATACCGGAAAGTATAGCGCCTATGGCAAAACCAACGGCAACCGACGTGCCCAATCGCAAGCCCAGCAAGGCGCAAACCACGATGCCGACCATACCAATGGTCATATATTGTCGTTTTAGATAAGCGCCAGCGCCTTCTTGAATAGCCGTGGCAATTTCTTGCATGCGTTCGTTGCCCGCCGGAGCGTCTAAAACCTCACGTGTTGCATAAGCCCCATAAAGCAAGGCTAAAACACCACACGCTATGACCAGATAATACAGATTTTCCATGTTGTTCCCCTAATCTACCGTTTAGGCTTTTAGGTGAAATAACCATAAGCCTGTCCACGTTTCAGAGGAAGCGTGACAGAAGAATTRAKKAWAKGCAAATTATTGAAGATAAAAACTTTTATTGATCGGTGCTGGTCATCGATTGAATCAAAGCATCATTAACAACGCCCTTGCCCAACAATTTGCTGGCAATCATGACAATACGGTATTTGATCAACGTGACATCCAAAGTTTTGTTGTTGCGCAAGGTCCGCGGAAGATAATACGAAAAATCTTGGATTAAGGCATCACCGATTTGGCGTTTTGCTTTGGCAATAATGAGTTGATTATCGATGGACAAGGCTTCCATTTTGTAATGGATCAAAACGGTCCCAGCAACGCCATCGCCTTGGAATATAGGGATTTGAATAGGATCCATTTCCACATAATGTGGTCTGGCCTTTAAGACGGCCTGCGCTTCTTCCATTAAAGTTTTGGCTTTGTCTTCTTCGGTCATCAAAGCGGGATCAACCTTAAAGGGTCCGACTTGCATGTATTTGAGGACACCAACGGTACCACCGGCCAGTAAAAAAAAGACCGCGACCAAAATCATTAGTTTTTTCATTAACGTCGTCCTCTCTTGCAAGACGCTGATTATACGCACTACTAGGCCCTAGGGAAGACCTTAAAAATGCTTAAACCCATCGGTGGCAAATTTTATCACCTGCCCTGCCCCATCAACAACCCGTACGCCGGGCACGTTGTCGTTGAAAACACCAATCTGGGTAAGGGCAAGATCGAGTTTCGCGCTTAAGGCCTTGATCTTGGAAACATTGTTTGGCGGGACCGAAAAAGCGAGCTCATAGTCGTCTCCGCCGCAAAGAATCACCTCTAAAAACTCTAAATTGGCTTTGCCCGGGTCTGACAATGGCACCGAGTCGGCTCTTAGGGTCAGGCCAAGCCCCGACATCGCCGCCAAATGCCCAACATCGGCCAGCAATCCATCTGAAACATCAATACAGGCCGTGGCGAACCCGCCTTCAGCCAAAGCTTGGCCCAAAGCCAGTCTGGGCTGTGGGCGGGCGTAACGGTTTAAAAGGAATGCGTTTTCCTCAAGTTTTCCGGTCGCACACAGCAACCCCAGGGCCGCGTCGCCAATGGTTCCGCTGACAAACAACACGTCACCAGACTTGGCTCCGTTTCGCTGCAACGCTTGCCCCGTCTTCACCATGCCCAAGGCGGTCAGGGTAAAGGCCATTGGTCCCGGTGTGCTGACCGTATCGCCGCCCATCAAAACGGCTCCGGTTTCTTCTAAGGCTTGCCCCAGCCCCAGCGCGAATTCGGCGATCCAGTTTTCTTGGATATCTTTGGGAAATTGGGCGGCCAAAAAGACCGCACGGGGTTTTGCCCCCATAGCGGCCAGATCCGATAGGTTCACGCCGACCACCTTGTGGGCGATGTCTTTGGGGCTTTGGGAGTCTAAAAAGTGAACACCCGAAACCAAAGCATCGGACGTCACCACCAAGTGTTGGCCCGAGGGAATATCCAAAAGGGCCGCATCGTCGCCTAAATTTAAGGCGCCAGCGTCTTTGCAAGCCAAAGGCTTAAAATACCGATCTATAAGGTCGAATTCTGAGCCAATTCCTGAACCAATTCCTGAACCTTGGGACATGAGCGTTAGTCCAAACGTCCATCACGCAGAACGTGGGCCAGCTTGTCTAAAACACCGTTGACCATTTTGGGCTCGCCCTCGGTGAAAAAGGCGTTGGCGATGTCCATGTATTCGTTGATGATCACTTTGGCTGGAATATCGCCGTGTTCGGCCAATTCATAAGCCCCGGCCCGCAGCATTGCGCGCAACAGCACTTCTAAACGGGGAACCGTCCATTTTTCGCCCAAGGTGCCTTCAATCATTTCGTCAACAGAGGCTTTTTTGGCTTGTACGCCGCGCACCAAAGCAATCAGGAAGGTTTTGTCCGGGTCGTTGAAATCGGCTTCACCAATTTCATAACCGTCTTCGTCTTCCAACGTGATCGACCAATGTTTGTCGATTAAAGCCTGTAAAACCAAGTTTTCATCGGTTTTAACCATATCCAGCTCGTAAAGGGCTTGAACGGCGGCCATACGGGCAGCGGAACGGCCTTTGGCATCAAATTTATCGGCCATTATAATTTCTCACCTGAATTTAAAACATCGCGCGCGCGCATCATCGCCAAGCAAGCTTCGGCAGCATCCCCGCCTTTGTTCTTTTGTGTCACATCCGAACGCACACGGGCTTGATCTTGGTTTTCCACGGTCAAAACACCATTACCTATGGCTATGGCTTCTAACGATAAATCCATCAGGGCCCGGCAGCATTCTCCCGCCACATAATCATAATGGCTGGTTTCACCGCGAATAACACAACCGACGGCAATATAACCATCAAAGCGATCGGCGTTGGCATTTTCAGATAAACGCACAACGCCCGGAATCTCATAAGCCCCCGGAACGGAAATACGTTCATAAGTGACATTGGCTTTATCGAGCACTTGCGCCACGCCGTTCACCAAATCATTGGTGATGTCGGTGTAAAACGGCGCTTCGATAATAAGAACGTGTTTGCTCATAAAAGCTTCCTTATTTGGGGATCGGGACTTGGCCAGATACGGTCAAACCGTATCCATCCAAGCCAACAATGGTGTGTTGTGTGTTGCTGAGCAACGTCATATCGGTGATGCCCAGGTCCAGTAAAATCTGTGCGCCAAGGCCATAATTGCGCAACGTATGGCTAACCCCATCTGGCGTTGGCGCTTCTCGGACGCTCATGGCATCAACGCGGGGGTGGCGAATCAAAACAATCGCACCACGGCCTTCTTTGGCAATGGCTTTCATGGAACGTTGCAACATTTCGGCTTTGCCCGAAGACGCGTCGCCCAAAACATCATCTAAAATTTTCATGGCGTGCATGCGCACCAATACCGGACCGTCGCTGGATACATCGCCAACCGTCAAAGCCACATGTTCGGTGCCATCCAATTCGCTGCGATAGATGGTCATATCAAACGTACCGCCATGAATGCTTTCAAAGGGCTTGGTTTCGATTTTTTCGACCATATGATCGTGTTTCAAACGGTAGGCAATCAAATCGGCAATGGTGGCGATTTTCAGACCGTGTTTTTCGGCGAAAGGAATCAAATCTGGCAACCGTGACATGGACCCGTCATCGTTCATGATTTCACAAATCACACCCGATGGGTTTAAGCCCGCCAGACGGGAAATATCCACGGCGGCTTCGGTATGTCCGGACCGCACCAAAACACCGCCATCGCGGGCTTCAAGCGGGAAGACATGACCCGGCGTCGCAATATCAGACTTGCCTTTGGTCGGATCGATAGCCACCGCAATGGTGCGCGCTCGATCCGATGCGGAAATCCCCGTGGTGACGCCTTCACAGGCCTCGATCGATACGGTAAAGGCGGTGGCGTGATGCACCACGTTTTTTTGCACCTGATGGGGCAATTCCAATTCGTTCACCCGGTCGCGCGTCAGCGTTAAACAGATCAAGCCCCGGCCATGCATAGCCATGAAGTTGACGGCTTCGGGGGTTGCCATTTGTGCGGGGATCACCAGATCGCCTTCGTTTTCGCGGTCTTCATCGTCAATCAGCACAAACATGCGGCCATTGCGCGCATCTTCAATGATGTCTTCGATCGGAGAAAGTTTATCTTTAAATGGCACGTCTGTATTTCCTATTCTTGACCCATTAAGCGAGCAACATAGCGTGCCAGCATATCAATTTCCAGATTGACCTTTCCGCCATCCCTTAAAGCCCCCAAAGTGGTTGCTGTTTGCGTATGGGGAATGACATTAATACCAAATTCGGTTCCGTTAACTTCGTTCACCGTTAAGGATACTCCATCAATGGTGATCGATCCCTTCGGCGCAATAAATTTCATTAAAGATGTGGGGGCAGAAAAAGTCATGCGCAAGCTGTCGCCATCCGGCGCGGAGCCCACCAAGATACCAACGCCATCCACATGACCAGACACCATATGTCCGCCCAGTTCATCGCCCAAGCACATGGCACGCTCTAAATTCATTTGGGTATCTTGAACCCAAGCTCCCAACGTGGTTTTGGACAGGCTTTCGGCGGAGACTTCGATGGTGAAGGTATGTTCAGATTTTTCCACCACGGTCATGCACGCCCCGGAACATGAAATCGATGCGCCGATGTCGACACTATTCATATCAAATACCGAAAGGATTTCAAAACGACGGCCCTCGCCATCCCCGGCCCCTGTGGCTTGGGTGGAATGCAACCGTCCTATGTCTGTTATTATTCCGGTAAACATGGGCTCACGGTCCTTTAGTATAAAGTTCTAGGCGATCTGACCCTGCCTGTACCACGGCAACGCGCTCCAATTCCAGCTTTTCCCACATTTTTTTGTCAAAACCCGCGACGGCCCCTGCCCCCAAAGTCTTGTTCGAGCGGAACCAAGACACTTCATCAACCAAATCAGCCTTTAAAAAAGCATTGGCCAGCGTTGGCCCGGTTTCGATCAAAACTCGACTTAACCATTGTTTGCAAAGCGTGATCGCCACCCAATCGGGATCGGGTTGGCTTTGCGGCGCGCGTATGATTTTCACACCGAGCTTTTCCAGATCCGGACGTTCGGGGGCATCTCGTCCACAAATCACCCATACCGGGGCCATATCAAGCGTTTTGATAATCTTTGCGTCCAGTGGCAAGCGCAAATGGCTGTCCATGACAATGCGGATTGGGCTTGTGTGCTCTAAGCCCGGCAAGCGACAGGTATATTGGGGATCATCACTCAGCACCGTGCCAATGCCAAACAGCACTGCATCATGATTGGACCGCAACAAGTGTCCGCGTTTGCGGGCCTCGGGCGAGGTTATCCATTTGTCATCGCCCCCCGCATCGGGACCGGGAATGAGGCCATCGTTATCGGTGGCGAGTTTCAGCGTAAACATCGGGCGATCTTGGGTTTGGGTCAGGAAAAAGCCCCGGTTGGCCACCCACGCTTCAGCGCGGCACACGTCTTCGCTGACCGAAATTCCGGCAAGCCGCATGATGTTCAGGCCCAAACCATTCACACGCGGGTCCGGGTCCCCCACGGCAACGACCAAGCGGCTAATTTTTGCATCCACTAAGGCCTTCGAACACGGCGGTGTTTTGCCGACATGGGCACACGGCTCCAACGTCACATAAGCCGTCGCCCCTTCGGCTAAGGTTCCCGCTTGTTTGAGCGCCTCGGTTTCCGCATGGGGACGTCCGCCGGGCTGTGTCCAGCCCCGACCAACGACCAAGTTATCCTTGACCAAAAGGCACCCAACGGCGGGATTCGGAAACGCATTACCAAGCCCCCGCGCCGCCAAAGAAATGGCCGAACGCATAAACTTAACATCTAAATCAGTCGAGTCCGTTGCGATCACCTAATGTCCCAATAAATTCGTTAAAGTCATTGATTTCATGGAAATCTTTGTAAACCGAAGCAAAGCGAACATAGGCCACTTTGTCCATATCCATCAAACGATCCATGATCAGTTTGCCAATCGCCTTTGACGGAATTTCAGTTTCCCCAGAGGTTTCCAAATGGCGTTGGATAGAGTTCACGATCAGTTCAATCTGGCCGTCTTTAACGGGGCGTTTGCGCAACGCGATCTCCATGGACATTTTGACCTTTTCACGGTCGAAAGGCACCTTATCACCATCGCTTTTGACCACGGTCAATTCGCGCAAATGCACCCGTTCAAAGGTGGTAAAGCGTGAGCCACATGATACACAATACCGCCGACGACGAATCGTCGCGTTGTCTTCGGTGGGACGTGAATCTTTGACCTGCGTATCGTTATTTCCACAAAATGGACAGCGCATAAGTTATCCTTCTCAGCTTAAATGTAGATCGGGAAGCGTGCACATAACGCTTCGACCTTTTTGCGAACAGCGGCTTCAACTTCGCCGTTGCCGTCTTCTCCATTGGCGGCCAAACCGTCCAACACTTCGCACGCCATCAAACCAACTTGTTTGAATTCTTTGGCTCCGAAACCACGGGTTGTCGCCGCGGGGCTGCCAAAGCGCACACCCGACGTGACCATGGGTTTTTCGGTATCAAACGGAATGCCGTTTTTATTGCACGTAATTCCCGCACGGTCCAAAGCCTGTTCGGCCGCATTGCCTTTAACACCCTTGGGCCGCAGATCAACTAACATTAGGTGGGTATCGGTGCCGCCTGTGGAAATGGCATAACCGCCATCAACCATGGTTTGTGCCAGAACCTGAGCATTTTCAATCACGCGTTTTGCGTAGTCTTTAAAGCTTGGTTTCAGGGCTTCCCCAAAGGCCACGGCTTTTGCCGCAATCACGTGCATCAAAGGACCGCCTTGAAGACCCGGGAAAATCGCTGAATTGATCTTTTTCGCGAGGTCTGGGTTGTTGGTCAAAATCATGCCGCCACGGGGACCGCGCAGGGTTTTGTGGGTGGTTGTGGTGGTGACGTCGGCAATGCCAACCGGGCTGGGGTGAAGGCCCGCAGCAACCAGACCCGCAAAGTGGGCCATGT
>NVSZ01000115.1 GCA_002732845.1 Rhodospirillaceae bacterium | reverse complement strand
ACATTGCCAAGCGTGATCTTTTTGACGTGGTCCACCGCGAAGACCTTGGTGAGTTTTTGGAAGATCATGGTGAACAGGTCAAAGCGATTTTTCACATGGGCGCGATTTCATCGACGACGGAAACCGACGCCGATAAAATCATGGACAATAATTTTCGTCTGACGTGCGATTTGTGGGATTGGTGTACGGCGTACCGGGTGCCGTTTATTTATGCGTCCAGTGCCGCGACGTATGGCAGTGGTGAAAATGGCTTTGTTGACGATGCCGACCGTGATGCTTTGGCTAAACTGAGCCCCTTAAACCCCTATGGCTGGAGCAAGCATCTGTTTGATCGCCGGGTTGCGCGCATGATGGAAGACAGTGCCGAGACCCCGCCACAATGGGCTGGGCTGAAATTCTTTAACGTGTATGGTCCCAATGAATATCACAAAGGGACGATGCAAAGTGTCGTCAGCCATGTGTTTCCGTTCGCGGCCAAGGGTGAACCCGCAAGCTTGTTTAAATCCCATCATCCCGATTATGAACACGGTGGGCAGTTGCGCGACTTTATCTATGTGGATGATTGCGTTTCTGTGATGATGTGGTTTTTAGACCACCCAGACGTCAGCGGCGTGTTTAACTGTGGCACTGGACAAGCCCGTCCGTTTAAGGATTTGGCGGCAGCGGTTTATGCGGCGTTGGATCATGACGTTCAAATCGATTACATTCCCATGCCCGATCACCTGCGCGGAAAATATCAGTACTTTACCGAGGCCGATATGAGTAAGCTGAGAAACGTTGGCTATACGGCTCCATTCACATCGTTGGAAGAAGGCGTGCGCCAATACGTGCAGGACTTCCTCTTCACCGATGATAAGTTTAGGTAAGGAATTAAAAAGTGGCGTTATCGTTTCCTCAAATTGATCCGGTCCTGATTGAAATCGGCCCGGTCGCTATTCGTTGGTATGCGTTGGCCTATATTACAGGCTTGGTCTTGGGCTGGCGTTATATGATTTGGCTGGCCAAACAGGCGGGTAGCTTTGTCAAAGCGATTGACGCAGACGACTTTTTAACGTGGGCGACGTTTGCCGTCATTTTGGGGGGGCGCCTTGGTTATGTGATCTTTTACAAACCCGAATTTTATTTGGCGAACCCCGGTGAAATCATCAAAACGTGGCAGGGCGGCATGTCGTTTCATGGCGGTCTTGTGGGCGTGATGATTGCGGCGGTGTGGTTTACGCGCCTGCGCAAAATTCAGTTTTTAGCGTTTATGGATCTGGCGTCTGCCGTGGCACCGATTGGCCTGTTTTTTGGGCGTATGGCGAACTTTATCAATGCTGAACTTTGGGGCCGCACCACGGACGTTGCGTGGGGCATCGTGTTTCCCGGTGGTGGACCGTATCCCCGCCATCCCAGCCAGATTTACGAAGCTTTGTTAGAAGGCTTGTTGATGTTGGTTGTTTTGCATCTGGTGTGGCGGCGGGAAAGCTTGCGGTCAAAACCCGGTGTGATCACGGGTGTGTTCCTGATTGGTTATGCCTTGTCCCGTATGTTTGTTGAACTGTTCCGCCAACCGGACGCCCATTTGGGTTATTTGGTCGGCGGCACCACCATGGGGCAATGGTTGTCGGTGCCGATGATTTTGATCGGTCTGTTGATGATCAAATATGCCCATAAGAAAGCCAAAGCATAATGAGCGAAAAAAAGAATGAACTGTTGCCTCTGATTCAAGACGAAATCAACGGCTATGGTCCCATATCGGTTGCACGGTATATGGATATGGCGCTGTCTCACGAACAACACGGCTATTACCGTAAACAAGACCCGTTCGGCGCGGATGGTGATTTCATCACGTCCCCCGACATCAGCCAGATGTTTGGCGAAATGGTTGGTTTGTGGTGTGCCTGCGTAGCGCAAATGATGGAGACTTCTGAGCCTTTAAATCTGGTCGAAGTTGGTCCGGGACGTGGAACCTTGATGGCAGACGCCTTGCGCGCCGCCAGCACGGTCCCCGGTTTTTTGNAAAACGTACAGGTATCGATGGTGGAAACCAGCCCGGTGCTCCGCGCTATGCAAAAAGAAGCGTTAGAGCCCTTTGGCGTAAAAGCCTCATGGTATGACGATATTAAAGACGTTGCCGACGGGCCGTTGCTGGTGATTGGCAATGAATTTTTTGATGCCTTGCCGGTTCGCCAATATGTGTATGGCGATGGCGAATGGCATGAACGTTTGGTCGGCCTGAACGGCGAAAAGCTGGCTTTTGTCATGGCGACTGAGCCCGAGCTCGAAGGCTTGGTGCCCGAATCATTGCAAGCCAAGGCTCAAGCCGGAGACGTTTTTGAAGATCAAGCAGCTTCGCGCGCGGTGATGAAAAATATTGCGGTGCGCATTGCTAAATTTGGCGGCGCMGCTTTGTTTTTTGATTACGGCCATGATGAACATGCGCTGGGCAATACGTTCCAAGCCATGAAAGCCCATAAGTTTGTAGATGTTCTGTCCAAACCCGGAAACCAAGATTTAACCACCCATGTGGATTTTGAACAATTGTCCAAGGTCGCAGAGGCCCAAGGCGCAGAAGTTTTTGGCCCGGTGGCCCAAGGTATCTTTTTACAGCAACTGGGCATGGGCGAACGCGCAGAAACCTTAAAAACGAAGGCATCCGAAGAACAAATTTTTGATGTGAACAGAGCCTACACACGGCTTGTCAGCCCAGAACAAATGGGTACGTTGTTCCGTGTTTTCGGCGTCGCTTCACCGGGGTTACAGATTCCGCCGTGGTCTTAAGTGATTTTAGCCTAAAGGTCAGATGATCGAAACCGAACTGATGGCTTCGCCACGGGATTCGGCAATTTTTTGCACGATGGCCCCAAATTCATTGTCCTTGGTGACGTTTTTAACCGTAATCACGTCCCCAGATTGCCAATCCGCGGCGATTGTATCACCAATCTCTAAAATGAATCGAGCGGAAGCTTCCAGCACCAGATAGGTTTTGTCTTCAAGCTCTACGGCCATTGCCCCTAGAACATGATTTACGGCGATGACCTTTGCGTCCATTGTCTTTTATCCTCATTAAATAAGTTTGGAGCCTAACATCAAAAGTTTATGTGTGTAAACTTCTTGGCTTTATGCTTCGATATCTTTTAAATGGTGCTCATGTTTAAAACAGTTAACCTCAATCATGACGGCGTGCACCACGGTTTTTTATCGGCCGAAGGTGGCGTCAGTGAAGGCATCTACCGATCCCTCAATTGCGGCTTTGGGTCCGATGACCAGGCTGGAAATGTTGCCGAGAATCGCAAGCGCGCGGTGCAGTTGGCTGGATTGGCGGATGTTCCGTTAGTCACTTGTTTTCAAATTCATTCGTCGAATGTCGTGTGTGTGGAAGAGCCTTGGGCCGCAGAAAATGCCCCCCAAGCCGATGCCTTGGTGACCAGAAAACCGTCAATAGCGCTAGGGATTCTCACTGCAGATTGCATACCTGTTTTGTTCGCTGACGTGAACGCAGGCGTGGTCGGGGCCGCACATGCGGGCTGGAAAGGGGCTGCGAGCGGTGTTTTAGACGCCACCGTGCAAGCGATGATCGGGTTAGGGGCCAAGGTGCAAAATATTCAAGCCGCCATTGGCCCGTGCATCCATCAGGCGTCTTATGAGGTCGGGGTTGACCTTAAAGAAAATGTTATGACGAAAAGCCCATGGGCCGAAGACTTCTTCAAAGACGGCAAGCCTGATCATTTTCAATTTGATTTGCCAGGCTATGTGGCGGGGCGTCTGGACCGGGCAGGTGTAAAGTCTGTTGAACAGGTGAACGTGGATACCTATGCACACAAAGACACCTGTTTCAGTTATCGCCGCACCACCCACCAAGGCGGTGGAGATTATGGCCGGGCCATATCGATTATTGGGCTGAAGGGGTAAGGCATGCGGTTTTTCCAAATGATCCTTTTGGGCTTTTTTTTAACGGCGTGCGCCCAAGATAAAATTGCACAGCTGAACCAGTGGGAAACCTATTACGCCGATGCCGACAAGCCGCGGGCTCATATCGTGGTGGTGCCACCTGAGGGTTCGACCGTGCCCATGTCAAAGTTGGTGGCCGAATATGTGGTGGATTATTTAATTAAACGCAAAATTTCGGCGGTGGTGGGGCAAAACAAGCCCGGACACGGCAAGTACTTTGTATTGACCGGGCTCATCGAAGAAAATCAAGACCGGGGCCGCCAAAAATATCCCTATATCCTCCGTTGGAGCCTGTCGGATTCCCAAGGTCGTTTGATTTCCAGCCATGCCGAAGGCGTTAATGCGACGCAGCAAGAGTGGGACTTTGGCTCGCCAAGACTGTTAAATTCTATTGGTTTGTCGACGGCCGGCCCGGTGGCGCAAATGGTGTTGCTGGAAAGCAAGGCCAAAACTCCGGTGGACCCCTTGCGTCAAGGCTTGCTGGTTGAAAATTTAAAGGGCTTAACGCGCGAACGTGCGGATTTGTTAACCCAAGAAGTGCGCAAAGCCTTGCGTAAAGCCGATGTGCAGGTCACGGGCGACCCCCGCCAAGCCACGTTCAGGTTAGGCGGGGAGATGGTGGTTACACCTGACGCGGAGGCCCAAGGCTATGAAAACATCCGCATTGTGTGGCGCGTGATGACCATGGACCGGGTTGAATTGGGCAATGCGGTGCAGGAAAATCGATTGTTGATTGGGGAAATGAGGAACAATTGGCAAGTCCTGATGCCAAAGGTTGCCGCCGCCGCCGCGATTGGTGTGGAACACGTGTTTGGCACCCGTTCGGGGCCTGTTCCAGGGGCCGCAAATCGAGCAAAAGGGGCTCCGCCGGAAATCGTTCTACCGGGTGTTCCGGGGCGGGCTCCGCCACCGCCAAGATAAGCCCCAAAATTAACCTTTGGACAAACCTTACAAAACCCTTAAAACCCGCTTGTTTTCTGTGGATTTGCTTGGTATGTTCCCGCCGCGCGCAGAGGAGTCCTTTGTGGACTTGAAATTAGTCAGGTAAAACACATGAAAATCGTTGCCGGCAATAGCAATTTACCGTTGGTCGAAGCCATTTCCAAGGAATTGAATRTYCCCATTGCGAAAAGCACCATTCGRCGYTTTTCCGATATGGAAATTTTCGTGGAAATTCATGACAATGTACGGGGCGAAGACGTTTTTGTTATTCAGTCCACCTCGTACCCTGCAAACGATAACCTGATGGAACTTTTGGTGGTGATTGATGCTTTGCGGCGTGGCTCTGCCCGGCGTATTACGGCGGTTTTGCCGTACTTTGGCTATGCCCGCCAAGATCGCAAGCCTGCCCCCCGCACRCCCATTTCCGCAAAATTGGTCGCCAAYATGATCACYGCMGCMGGTGCAGATCGCGTTTTGACGCTGGATTTGCACGCCGGACAGATCCAAGGCTTTTTTGATATTCCCTTGGATAACCTGTTTGCAGCCCCCGTATTCACCCGCGACATCAAACAACGCCTGACGGGTGAAAATAACATCACCGTGGTCTCGCCAGACGTGGGCGGTGTTATTCGTGCGCGCGCCGTGGCGAAACGTTTGGGTGCCGATTTGGCGATTATTGATAAACGCCGTGAAAAAGCTGGCGTATCGGAAGTCATGCACATCATCGGCGAAGTTGAAAACCGCCGGTGCATTTTGATTGATGACATTGTCGATTCCGGGGGCACGCTGTGTAATGCCGCCGTGGCCTTGAAAGGCGCGGGCGCTTTGGAAGTTTATGCGTATATTACGCACGGCGTGCTTTCTGGTGGTGCCGTAGATCGCATCGTCGCGTCCCCCATCGATAGTTTGGTTGTTACCGATAGCATTCAGGCTACAGATGGTGTAAAGAGTGCCAAAAATATTATTCAGTTATCGATTGCGCCGTTGATGGGCGAAGCCATCCAGCGTATCAGCAGCGAAACTTCGGTTTCATCACTTTTTGATTAAAAGTGAAATAAAGAGATGCTCGGCCGGGGTTTTTAAGTAAGCCACGGCGGAGTTTTGGAGGATACGGACACCCCTGGAGGTTCGTATCGATTTTTTAAAGGAGAAGCCAAATGGCTGAAGCTTTTGTTCTTAACGCTGAAATGCGTGAGCGGGCAG
>NVSZ01000114.1 GCA_002732845.1 Rhodospirillaceae bacterium | reverse complement strand
ACGCCGGAGGCCGCGGGTTCGAGTCCCGTCACTCCCGCCACTCCCTCCATCTTTCAAAAAGCCGCTTACCCTCATCAATGTGGGTCAGCGGCTTTTTTGTTTTCTGGCTTTGATTTCCCGATACCAAACAAAGATACCGCTGCAAATGATGATGGATGTGCCGCCCAGCATCCACAGGGACGGGATGTCACCAAAGACGAGGAAACCCCAAAATATGGCCGCGACCACGTGGAAGTACGTAAACGGGGCCAGCAGGGATGCTTCGGCGGTGTGAAGGGCCTTGATCAACAAAAAGTGCCCTGAGGCGCCCAGCGCCCCCATCAGCACCATCAACGCCCATTGTTCAAGCGTCGGCGTCTGCCAGAAAAAGGGAAGGACCAGCGTTAACACCAGTGCCCCCACGGCGGTGGAATAAAAAGTCGTGGTATCGGCGTTGTCTTTGTCGCGAATCATGCGGGTCATAACCATATAGATGGATAGAAAAACCGCACTGCAAAACGGCAACAAGGCGGCCCAGCCCAATCCGTCAAAGCCGGGACGGGCGATCAGCAAAACACCAAAAAAAGCAACCACAATGGCGGTCCAACGCCAAACACCGACATGTTCGCCCAAAAACAATCCGGAAATGACGGTGACCAGGACCGGGGCAAAAAATTGAATGGCCGCAGCATCGCCCAACGGCATGTGCTGGATGGCCACATAAATGCACGACGTGGTGCCAAATAAGGCTGCCGCCCTTATCAATTGAAGGCCCGGGCGACGGGCGCGTAAAAACGTTAAAGATCGGCATTTTGCCGTGCACGCGGCAAATGTCAGTGCGGTATGGAAAAAATATCGCCCCCAAATGACCAACAGCACGGGAAAGTGAACGGTCAGATATTTCGCCGTAACGTCCATGCCAGCCAGAGCCACTCCGGTCAGTAGAATCATTAAAATTGCTAAGGTCTGGTTCGTTTGTGGGGAGGTTTCAGGTGTCATTTTACACATATATCACCAATTTGCGAAAATGCGAGCGCTTCGAGTCTCTTTATTTTCAGACTGTTTTGAGCCTTGTTTGAGCGTTCAGGGACAGCAAAATGTAGGACTATGCTATTTTTTTATTGGATTAATGCATCTACCTACCCCTTGATCAAAGACGCTAAACCTCAATAGTTTCAAGCGATAATCCATGAAAAGCATAATTTTTAAGGGTGGGGCTAACCTACCCAATTGGGGATTTGGCTGKTCGCWCRAATGGCCTATAAAGGSKYCGTAATCGYCCTGATAGGGGTTRGKRMGGTTGGYCTAWNTTRASAAYRCAAGAACACGAATNAARAGCCTTAAGCATARTAACTGTACGGGCTTAAACAAAAANCAATGCGAACCGAAAACTTCGTTTTWAACGRATCAACGGTCRCGCCGGGGGAGTTTCTTTTYNCAGWCAGYTTTAAGTTTTTGTTTGCTCCTTAATTTTTAAGGTGCGAAYATTCGCTTTGAARTTTCTGKAAGARACTCTTTTGAGGGAGCTATAGATGAGCGACGCGCTTTTATCTGATTATCTACCAATTTTGGTYTTCATYKGYATTGCCGGTGTWATGGCYGTRTTCATGATTGCGGCCAGTTGGATTATTGGTCGTCAAAAACCAGATCCGGAAAAAGACTCAGCTTACGAATGTGGCTTTGAGGCTTTCGAAGATGCTCGCACCAAATTTGACGTGCGTTTTTATCTGGTGGCGATCCTTTTCATTATTTTTGACTTAGAAATCGCGTTCTTGTTCCCGTGGGCAACCAGCCTCAGCGACATCGGCGTATTTGGCTTTTGGTCCATGATGATCTTCTTGGGCGTGCTCACCATCGGTTTTGTCTACGAATGGAATAAGGGAGCGCTCGAATGGGAGTAGAACCCAACAAATCGGCGATTGTCGGCAAAGAACAAGACGTTCTTTTGTCTAAAGTTTCCGATGACATGAACGAACGTGGTTTTGTTTTGACCAATAWTSATGYKRTYGTGAACTATGCCCGCACCAGTTCTTTGTGGCCAATGACCTTTGGTTTGGCGTGTTGTGCCGTGGAAATGATCCACGCTTATATGCCGCGTTATGACTTGGACCGCTTTGGTGTGGTTCCCCGTCCCAGCCCGCGTCAATCTGACGTGATCATCGTGGCGGGAACATTGACCAATAAAATGGCTCCGGCTTTCCGTAAAGTTTACGATCAAATGGCTGAACCCCGGTGGGTGATTTCCATGGGATCGTGTGCCAACGGTGGCGGTTATTATCACTATTCTTATGCCGTCGTGCGCGGCTGTGATCGTGTGGTTCCTGTGGACATTTATGTTCCCGGTTGCCCACCAACAGCCGAAGCCTTGGTCTATGGTATTTTGCAATTGCAAAAAANGATCAAACGTACCGGTACGCTATTTCGTTAATTTAATACAGGGCAGGGCCAACTGTGGCGCTGCGCTTAAAACGCTTGAGAATTGGGAGTTTTGGGACCATGGATACGGCCCTAAACGAATTAAAGGAAACCGTAACCGATGCGCTGGGTGCCAGTGTATTGGACACTCAATTAGAATTGGGTGAGCTTTCCATTGTGATCAATCGCGATGATGTTCCTCGCGTGTTGAAATATCTGCGCGATGACGTGAATTGCCAGTTTAAAATCYTGATGGATSTGTGCGGTGTGGATTACCCCGAACGTGAAGAACGTTTCGAAGTGGTTTATCACCTGTTGAGCCTCATTCACAATTGCCGCATCCGCGTCAAAACCCGCACAGCTGGTGACCCTGTTCCCAGCGCTGTTGACGTGTTTTCGACCGCGGGCTGGTTTGAACGTGAATGTTGGGACATGTACGGCGTGCCGTTTTCGGGCAACCCGGACCTGCGCCGCCTCTTGACCGATTATGGTTTCGAAGGTCATCCRYTGCGCAAAGATTTCCCGCTGACGGGCTTTGTTGAAATTCGCTATGACGACGAAAAGAAACGCGTTGTTTACGAACCTGTAAAATTGACCCARGATTTCCGGWCCTTTGATTTCTTAAGCCCTTGGGATGGTCAACCACCACTCCTGCCYGGTGACGAAAAAGCCGAAGGGGAGGGTGYATARATTATGTCTCAAAACCAAATTAAAAATATGACGTTGAACTTCGGACCGCAGCACCCAGCTGCGCACGGTGTGTTGCGTATGGTGTTGGAAATGGACGGTGAAATCATCGACCGTGCCGACCCGCATATTGGCTTGCTGCATCGCGGCACCGAAAAGCTGATTGAACACAAGACCTATCAACAAGCAACGCCATATTTTGACCGTTTAGATTATGTGGCTCCACAAAACCAAGAACATGCKTTTGTTTTGGCTGTGGAAAAACTGTTGGGYGTCGAAGTYCCCGAACGGGCTCAATAYATCCGCGTWTTGTATTGCGAAATTGGWCGTATCTTGAACCACATCTTGAACGTGGCGTCTTACGCCATGGACGTGGGTGCGATGACCCCGATGTTGTGGTCGTTCGAAGACCGCGAACATTTGATGGAATTTTGCGAACGGGTGAGTGGCGCCCGTATGCACATGAACTATTTCCGCGTGGGCGGTGTGTCTCAGGACTTACCGGACGGTTTGACCGATGATATTTTAGCGTGGACCGAAAAATTCCCGCAAATGATCACCGATATCGAAACCCTGCTGACGGAAAACCGTATTTTCAAGCAACGCACCGTTGATGTTGCGATTGTCACGGCGGAAGAAGCGTACGATTGGGGCTTTACCGGCCCCAACTTGCGGGCATCGGGCATTGCTTGGGATTTGCGGAAATCGCAACCTTATGATGCCTATGCAAAAATGGATTTTGATATCCCYGTGGGTAAAAACGGTGACTGTTATGACCGTTATTTGTGTCGCATGATGGAAATGCGGGAATCTTTRAAGATCATCCGTCAATCKATTTTRGAAATGCCCGAAGGTCCGRTTAAATCASCCGATCGCCGGGTATCSCCGCCSTCACGSGACGAAATGAAAACGTCCATGGAAAGCCTTATTCATCAYTTCAAACTGATGACCGAAGGCRTGAASGTTCCGGCKGGYGAAACTTATACCGCTGTTGAGGCTCCAAARGGCGAATTCGCCGTGTATTTGGTGTCKGATGGCACGAAYAAACCGTACCGTTGTAAAATCCGTGCGCCGGGCTTTGCCCATCTTCARGCCATGGATATGATGTGTAAGGGGCWTATGTTGGCCGATGCCGTTGCGGTTATCGGGTCTRTTGATGTTGTGTTTGGTGAGATCGACAGATGAGTGAAAACACGGAAACATTCGCGTTTAGCGCGGAAAGTTTGGATGCGGCGAAGGCTATTTTCGCCAAATACCCAGAGGGACGTGGAGCCAGTGCGGTTATGCCGTTGTTGACGTTGGCTCAGCGCCAAAACGACAACTGGTTGCCCCGGGCAGCGATGGACGTTGTCGCCGATATGTGCGACATGGCGCCCATTCGCGTGTACGAGGTCGCGACCTTTTACACCATGTACAACTTAAAACCCGTGGGCAAAAACTTTGTCCAGGTGTGCACCAACATTTCGTGCCTGATTAAGGGTTCCGACGATGTGTTTAAGGCCTGCAAAAAGAAAATGGGCATTGAAAACGGTGAAACCACCGAAGACGGACTGTTCACGCTTTTGGAAGTTGAATGCTTAGGCGCGTGTGTGAACGCCCCGATGATGCAAATCAACGATGATTTTTACGAAGACCTTGACGCTGATACGACCACCAAAGTGTTGGACGCGTTGGCCAATGGCGAAACACCTGCTGCGGGCTCTCAAGCCGGCAAGCGCGTGGGTTGCCAGCCCGATGGCGGTCTTACAACATTGAAGGGGGCGTGATCCATGTTGCATGATAAAGATCGCATCTTCACCAATATCTACGGCATTCACGATATCTCTCTTAAGGGGGCTGTGACACGTGGCGATTGGGATAATACCAAAGACATCGTGGCCAAGGGTCGTGAATGGATTGTTGATGAAATGAAATCGTCGGGCCTGCGTGGTCGTGGCGGTGCTGGTTTCTCAACAGGCATGAAGTGGTCCTTTATGCCCAAAGACAGTCCGTTGCCCAGCTATTTGGTGATCAACGCGGATGAAGGCGAACCCGGCACCTGTAAAGATCGCGAAATCATGCGGGCCGAGCCGCAAAAACTGATCGAAGGTGCTTTGTTGGCGGCGGTCGGTATCGGCGCTCATGTCTGTTACATCTATATCCGGGGCGAGTTCTATCGCGAAGCCGAAATCTTGCAACGCGCCATCGACGAAGCGTATGCGGCCGGCATGGTTGGCAAGAACGCTTGTAAATCTGGTTATGATTTTGATATCTACATCCATATGGGCATGGGGGCCTATATTTGCGGCGAAGAAAGTGCTCTGATTGAAAGCCTCGAAGGCAAAAAAGGCCAACCGCGTCTGAAACCGCCGTTCCCTGCGAACTGTGGTCTGTACGGTTGCCCAACCACCGTGAACAACGTTGAATCGATTGCCGTTGTTCCCGACATTTTGCGTCGTGGAGCGTCTTGGTTCAGCGGCATTGGTCGTGAAAACAACAAGGGCACAAAGCTGTTTTGTATTTCGGGCAGCGTCAACAATCCCTGCACAGTCGAAGAAGAAATGGGCATTCCGATGAAGGAATTGCTGGAAAAACACTGTGGTGGCGTTACCGGCGGGTGGAAAAACCTAAAAGCCGTGATCCCCGGTGGGTCTTCGGTGCCGATGATGGTGCAATCGCAATGCGATGTGGCGTTGATGGATTATGACGGCTTGAAAGAACATGGTTCCGGTTTGGGAACTGCGGCTGTGGTGGTTATGGACCAATCCGTTGATGTGATCGGTTTGATCACGCGCTTGTCCCGTTTTTACAAACATGAAAGTTGCGGTCAATGCACGCCGTGTCGTGAAGGCACTGGGTGGATGTGGCGCATGATGGAACGCATCAGCGTGGGCAATGCTCACATTGACGAAATTGATCTTTTGGAAGACGTCACCAGACGTATCGAAGGCCACACCATTTGTGCGCTGGGCGATGCTGCGGCTTGGCCGATCCAAGGTTTGATCAAACAATTCCGTGGTGACATGGAAGAAAGAATTTTAGCTAAAGCCGGCACCACTGCCGATGCGGCTGAGTAATTAGAAAGTAAGGGAAGGGGAGCCATGCCAAAGCTCACCATTGACGGTCAGGAAATCGAAGTCGAAGCGGGCAGTACCGTGCTTCAAGCT
>NVSZ01000113.1 GCA_002732845.1 Rhodospirillaceae bacterium | reverse complement strand
AAATATATATATTTTTCTGCCAAAGCTTGTTTGTTTTATTGACGAAAGGAATTTAGCATACCAATGATAACCTATAAAAGCAATAATAGCACCACCTATACTGCAAAAAGTAGGAACCCATTTTATCCATATAGGTAAAAATTCCGAATCTAATATAGTCGCATGTTCCGGAAGAATAAACAAAGAATTTCCCCAAAAACTTGTACCAAGCCCTATAAACATATCTTTAGTAAAATACCCAATAAAAATACTACCAACAGCCAATATCATCAATGGCAATGCCATTATGAAAGGAGCCTCATGAGCTTGTTCAAAACGATACTTATATGAATTAGTATTAGTTAGAAAAGTCAAATAAAGTAGTCTAAAAGAATAAAAAGAAGTAAAAAAAGCGGATATACTTCCCAACCAATGAGCAAAGCTTCCTTCTAAAGTGAATTTTGCAAAAGCCAATTCTAAAATTACATCTTTTGAGTAAAACCCTGCTAAGAAAGGAAATCCCATTAAAGAAAGAGATCCAATAAGCATCATAGTATATGTAAAAGGAAGTACTGTGATTAAACCTCCCATTTTTCTCATATCTTGTTCATCGGCTAAAGCATGAATGACACATCCGGCACTTAAGAAAAGTAGTGCTTTAAAAAAAGCATGATTTGCTAAATGAAAAATACTAACTTGATAGTTTGAAATACCACAAGCAAATACCATATATCCTAATTGACTACATGTAGAATATGCGATCACTCTTTTTAAATCATTTTGAAGGACTCCTGTTGTTGCCGCAAAAAAAGCCGTCAAAGCTCCTACAAAAGTGATTATAACTAAAGCATCGGGGGCCCATTCAAAAAGGGGAGAACATCTAATTATCATAAAAACACCTGCAGTTACCATTGTTGCTGCATGAATTAAGGCCGAAACAGGCGTAGGACCTTCCATAGCATCTGGTAACCAAGTATGAAGCCCTATTTGTGCGGATTTACCAATAGCTCCTATAAATAATAAAAGAGAAATCACCGTTAGAGCATCTAATTCTTGATTTAAAAAAAGAAAACTTTTCCCAGCAAAAAAAGATGCTGTAGAAAAAACAGTCGCAAAGTCAATAGCTTGGAAAAGACCAAAAATAGCCATAATACCTAAGGCTAAGCCAAAATCACCAACTCTATTCACAACCATGGCTTTAATCGCGGCTTTATTTGCTTGAATACGTGTAAACCAAAAATTAATCAACAAATAAGAAGACAAGCCTACACCTTCCCAACCTAAAAACATTTGAAGAAAATTATCCCCTGTCACTAGCATTAGCATAAAAAATGTAAATAAAGATAAATAAGCCATAAATCTAGGGAGATGAGGATCTTGTGCCATATATCCAATAGAGTATAAATGAACCATAGTTGATACAAATGTGACAACAATTAACATGACAGCAGTTAATGAGTCAAATAAAAATCCCCATGATGCATAAAAAAGCTCAGATTCGATCCAAGGAAACAATGTTAAATAGCAAGGACTTTCGCATAATGCTACTTCATAAAAAATAACAAATGATAATAATGCAGAACTTCCAGTGCATGTCGTTGTGATTATTTGTGCTCCTTTAGGACCAATATATCTTCCAAAAAAGCCAGCTGTAAATGCTCCTATTAAGGGCAATAATACTAGGGTGAGATACATTACTTCAGAACCTTTTCTTTTTTGAAATGATTTCTCAAATATATTTTTATATTTTGAATACGATTAAAAGGTTAAAGGGTAAAATTAACCTTTCATTAAATTCACAAACTCAACAGCAATGGTACCTCTAACTCTGTAATATACCACAAGAATGGCCAACCCAATTGCGGATTCCGCAGCTGCGACTGTTAGAACAAATAAAGCAAAAACTTGTCCTATTAAATCATCTAAATAAACTGAAAAGACGATTAAATTTATATTAACAGCAAGTAACATTAGTTCTATTGACATGAGCATGACTATAATATTTTTCCTATTTAAAAAAATACCAGATATACCTAATAAAAACAAGATAATAGCTACTCCTAGGTAGCTTATTAGATCAATAGCCATGGGCTTTTTCCTTTTTTGTTTTAATATTTCAAGTTTTATTACCTACATTACAATAATATCATATTAAAAGGAATTGTTATAATGATTCCTTTTATATAATAGGAGATAAACTTTTTTTGATCATTGAAATAGCTTTTCCAGGGTTGAGATGTTTTGGGCATGTCTTTGCGCAATTCATAATAGTATGACATCTATATAATTTAAAAGGATCTTCTAGATTATTTAACCTTTCTTTAGAGAATTCATCACGACTATCAACGATCCATCGGTAAGCTTGCAGTAATACAGCAGGACCTAAGTATTTTTCACTATTCCACCAATAGCTTGGACAACTTGTGGAGCAACAAGCACACAAGACACATTCATATAAACCATCTAACTTACTTCTTTCTTCAACTGATTGTATATTTTCTTTATTGTGAATTTTATCCGATTTTTTTTTTAACCATGGCTCAATAGATTTATGTTGCGCATAAAAATGAGTCATATCAGGTACTAAATCTTTTATAACATACATATGAGGTAATGGGTATATTACAACAGGAGAAAGATCATTCTTAGGAATTGCTTTAAGACAAGCTAAAGTATTTTCACCATCTATGTTCATTGAACAACTTCCACAGATCCCTTCTCTACAAGAACGTCTAAATGTTAAAGTTGTATCCACTTCATTTTTAATTTTGATTAAAGCATCTAATACCATCGGTCCACATACGTTCAAATCAAGCTCATAAGTCTCTAGATAAGGTTTTTGATTTTGTTCAGGATCCCATCTATAAATTTTAAATTGTTTCAACTGTGGTTCTTTTTTTTCATTTCTTTTTATCATGTGATTTATAACCTTTTGAAGATAAAAATTTTAAATTATATTAAATAAGCATGTATTGACCATAAATATAAATCATGAATCATTTTAATTGCTAAAACTTTTAAGCAAATAGAACAGATTAGCTTTATTTTTTCATCATGTATATAATCTTCAATAATTTCTTCAATACCTAATCGAATATGTAACGAGACTACAACTCCAGTTAATAATATTAAATAAAAATAACCATTTTTAAGAACTGTTGATATTATAGAAATTGTAGAAAATGAATGTGTAGGTACTAACCAAACTAATAAAAATAAGATACAAATAGTTAAAGGAATTAAAGCGATAGAAAACAATCGTTGTGACCACCAATATAATGATTCTCGTTGATTCATAAGGTAAACTTTTCTAAATTATATAAGTAACATCCAAGTCCCAATTGTAGCAAAAAAACTTATTAAAAGCATGGCATAGCCTGACAGGTATACATTTTTAATTTCTAAAGCTCTACCTGTATCCCATAGCAGATGCCTTATTCCATTTATAAAATGATAATATATGGATAAAAGTATTAAAAAAAGTAGACTTAATAAAAACCAATGCGATGAAAAATTTAAGAAGTAAGCTATATTATATATAGAGTAATTGTGCAAATGTAAGTCAAAAAATCCATTTAAAAATAAAAAAGCATAGGCTACAATGGATAAGAAAGTCCCTGTAATTCTATGAAATATAGATAAGACTGCCGTTAATTGTGGTTTATATATTGTTAAATGGGGGGACATAGGTCTGTTTATTTTAGACATGATTTTGTACCTTTTAAAATTTGTGAAATGAAATTTCAACGATGTAAAAAAATGAAGGCTAAGGAAATGACTAAACTTAAGACTAAAAAAGCTGCTCAAAAAAGATTTTCAATGTCAAAACATTTAGGGATTAAACGCGCACAAGCGAATAGAACTCATAAACTTCGGAAAAAAGCAATGTCCTGTAAGAGGCCACTAAGGAACCAAGTTATAATTTCTCGTTCGAATGAATCAAGCATTAAGCAGATGTTACCCTATCTGAATTAAATTATTAAAAAAAAATTAAAAAATGTATAGAAAAGATATTATATTAATATGATACGAATAACATCAAGTGGAAAAAAAACGGCATACAAAGAGTCAAAAAACAAAGGATATTTTGGAATATCTAAAGGTATTCGACGTATGACGATTCAGCGTTTAGAAAAAGGGTGGCAATATGCAACGGAACATAGGCGTAAAAAAAGAAACGAACATCGATCAATCTGGATCCAACGAATTAATGCCGCAACAAGAGAACATAATTTAAATTATTCTAAATTTATGTTTATTTTAAAAAATCAAGGCATTTACTTGAATAGAAAAATGTTAGCTGAGATGGCTGTGCATGAGCCCCTTTCTTTTTTTTCACTTGTTTCGTTAGCGAAAAACCAATTGAAATAAAAAAAGAATAATTCGTTTATAAAAAAATAGTAGAAAGAGGTACGATCTATTTACTCAATTCATATTATATTATATATTAAAGTAAGTAGATTTAATTAATTAAACACCAACCTTCTTTCAAGAATATAATATATATACATATTATATGTTTCTTCCTCCAAAGATAGATTGAACTGAAGAAGCAATCCATAAGAAGAAATTACTGTAGTACATTTGAATTTTTAAAATAAGTAAAAAATAAAGCGTTTTATTGGTTTACAAAACCATTGAAACTATAATATTTAGAAGGTAAGTATTTTTTAATATTTTTAAAAAATCTTATAAAAGAATAAAACATGACAGATAGTCTAACAAGTTCAAACCGATGGCTTTATTCAACAAATCATAAAGATATCGGAACATTATATATTATATTTGGTGCATTTTCTGGTTTAATTGGAACAATGTTATCTATGTTAATTCGATTAGAATTAACACTTCCAGGTGGTTCTATTATGAATTCAAACCATCAACTTTTTAATGTTGTTATTACAGCACATGCATTTATTATGATTTTCTTCATGGTTATGCCCGTTTTAATAGGGGGATTCGGAAATTGGTTTATTCCAATTATGATAGGAGCTCCTGACATGGCCTTTCCAAGATTAAACAATATTAGTTTTTGGCTCTTACCTCCCTCATTACTCCTTCTATTAGGTTCTTCAATGGTTGAAATGGGTATAGGTACAGGATGGACTGTATATCCTCCTTTAGCAAGCATACAAGCACATTCAGGAGGAGCTGTCGATTTAGGTATTTTTAGTCTTCATTTGGCGGGTATATCATCACTACTTGGAGCTATAAATTTCATAACAACAATTCTAAATATGAGAGCGCCTGGTATGACATTATTTCAAATGCCACTCTTTGTTTGGGCGATATTAATTACAGCTGTTCTATTACTTTTATCTTTACCTGTTTTTGCAGGGGCAATAACTATGCTTTTAACAGATAGAAACTTTAATACTACATTTTTTGATCCCGCAGGTGGAGGTGATCCAATACTATACCAACATTTATTTTGGTTCTTTGGGCATCCTGAAGTATACATTTTAGTTATACCAGCTTTTGGTATAGTTAGTCATGTTATTTCTACTTTTTCTAGAAAACCTATTTTTGGTTACTTAGGTATGGTCTTTGCTATGGGATCTATTGGGATTCTTGGATTCATTGTATGGGCCCATCATATGTTTACAGTAGGTATGGATGTGGATACCAGAGCTTATTTTACAGCTGCAACTATGGTAATAGCAATTCCTACAGGAATTAAAATATTTAGTTGGTTAGCTACAATGTGGGGTGGATCAATTCACTTTAAAACACCTATGCTCTTTGCAATTGGTTTTCTTAGTTTGTTCACAATAGGTGGACTCACTGGGGTAGTAATGGCAAATAGTATTTTGGACATAGCAGTGCATGATACTTATTATATTGTGGGTCATTTCCATTATGTCCTTTCAATGGGGGCTGCATTCGGTATGCTCGCTGGATTTTTTTATTGGTTTGGTAAAATGACAGGTTACCAATATAATGAAACTTTAGGTCAAATTAATTTTTGGATCATTTTCGTAGGAGTGAACATTACTTTTTTCCCAATGCATTTTCTAGGTTTAGCAGGGATGCCAAGACGGATACCTGATTATCCCGATGCATTTTCTGGATGGAATGCTGTAGCTTCATTCGGGTCTACTATTTCTTTTATTGGCTTATTATTTTTCTTTTATGTTATATACGAAGCTTTAACTCAGAAAAGAGTAGCTCCTGTGAATCCATGGGTTTTTGATGAAATTAAAGATGGAAACCAAGCGCCAACGCTTGAATGGGTTGTATCATCCCCTCCTCCTTTTCATACGTTTGATGAAATTCCTGTAATTAAAAATACAATTGAAGTAGAAAAATAATATTTTTGAACATTTTTAATGGTAAAAAGCTATTTGCTATAGCAAATA
>NVSZ01000112.1 GCA_002732845.1 Rhodospirillaceae bacterium | reverse complement strand
TACGCCCATTGTGGCCCCTGATTATCATATGGGCATGAATTTTTTAGTATTGTCGTTTGTTGTTGTTGTGGTTGGTGGCATGGGCTCTCTTCCGGGAGCTGTTGTCGCAGGTTTTTTGCTGGGTATTTTGGAATCGTTTTCGTCCATGAATGAAGTGAAACAAATCTTTCCCGGCATCGACCAGATYATCATYTAYYTGGTSGCCRTYRYYATTYTGYTKSTSCGTCCKCGTGGYCTGATGGGCCGCAAAGGTGTGATGGAGGATTAACCCATGAATACACATAGCAAAAACAAAGATATTAGGTTGATGGTCAYTTTTTCGGTGGTCGTATTGACGGCACCGATTTGGTTGGAGCCCTTAGGGGCTTCGTATCCAGCCCTGTTGCAGAAATTTGCTATATTTGGCATTTTTGCTATCGGCTTTAACATCCTCTTTGGGCTGACAGGTTATTTGTCCTTTGGGCATGCGACATTTTTAGGTGTGGGCTCTTATACGGCCGTATGGTCGTTTAAACTGCTCTCGATGAATGTTATTCCCGGCGTTATTTTTGGTACGATTTTGGCAGGCCTTTTGGCGGTCTTAATTGGTTATGTCAGTTTGCGTCGTTCGGGCATTTACTTTTCGATTTTGACCCTGGCCTTTGCCCAAATGTCTTACAACTTGGCGTACTCGGTTCTGACACCGATCACAAATGGGGAAACCAGTCTGCAATTGGCGCTTGATGATCCACGGATTTTTGACGCGGCCAGAGCAGCCAGCGAAGGTCTGCCTTCAACCGAATTATTTGGCTCCAAGATGAGCGGTTATCCTGGATTTTATTTCTGCGCCGTGGTGTTGATTATGGCCTTTTATGTATCCATGCGCATTTTTCGTTCCCCGTTTGGTTTGAAATTACGCGCCATTAAGTCGAACCAAAACCGCATGAAATATATTGGTWTYAACACSCGMCCSTAYYTGYTGTSGGCMTTTGTGATTTCCGGCATGTATGCTGGACTGGCTGGCACATTGATGGCGGTAACCGATCCTTTGGCTGGTGCGGAACGCATGCAATGGACGGCGTCTGGTGAAGTGGTATTGATGACCATTTTGGGCGGCCTTGGAACCTTGATTGGTCCAATGATCGGCGCGGGCGTGATTAAGTATTTTGAAAATATTTTTTCGGCATTCAATGAAAATGTTTTGCACGACATCTTTAGTTTCTTACCTGACGGACTTGAAAACGTCGTGGTTCAGGTTGTTGGTCTGTTTGTCGGCAGTGGCTGGCATTTAACCTTGGGATTGTTATTTATGATTGTCGTGATCTTTTTACCCGGTGGCATTGTTGAAGGCATCGAAAAAATCCGTGCGCGGTTTCGGCGGGCCTCCCCGCCTTCTTCAAACGAAACTTCAGAGTGAGGGGGCCGGACATGAGCAATACCGTTCTTCACTTGGATAAAATCCAAAAAAGCTTTGGCGGCTTGCSCGCCTTGGCCGATGTAAACTTGAACATCGAAGAAGCCCAAACCCATGCGATCATTGGCCCCAATGGTGCCGGGAAGTCGACCTTGCTGAACGTATGYGTTGGCCGTTTGAYACCRGATTCCGGTCATGCGACTTTTGACGGCAAGGATATCACCGGCAAAGCCCCCCACGAAATTACACAAATGGGTATCGCACGGGTTTTCCAAACACCGGAAATTTTTCCAGAATTAACGTTGATGGAAAACGTTATGCTTCCGGCTTTGTCCAAACGCGATGGATCTTATAAATTTAATCCCTTTGCCGCGATGCGGGCGCAAAACGATATTCGGGATGAAGCCGAACATATTTTGCACGATGTTGGTTTGGATAAGTTTTTAGAAAAAGAAGCGGGCAGTTTATCCCGTGGTGACAAACGCCGTCTTGAATTGGGCATGTGTTTGATCCTTAAACCTCGATTATTATTGTTGGATGAACCGACCGCTGGTATGGCCCGTCATGACACCAACCAAACCATTGAGCTATTGAAAAAAATTAAAGAGCGTGGCATGACCATTGTGATTATTGAACACGACATGCACGTGGTCTTCAGCCTGGCCGATAAGGTTAGTGTTTTGGCACGCGGTAAAATTATTGCGGGCGGAACACCTGAAGAAGTCCGGGAGGATCCGATTGTGAAAGAAGCTTACCTTGGGGGGGCACACGAATGAGCACCTCATCCTCTGAACCCTATTTCAGCGTTAAAGACATCCATGCTTCATATGGCGAGTCTTACATCGTTCAAGGCATTTCCTTTGATGTTCAAGAAGGTGAAATACTGGCTTTGTTGGGCCGCAATGGCGCGGGTAAAACGTCAACTTTGCGGACATTGGCGCGGGTTGATGATCCCGTACTGACCAGCGGAGAATTTTACTTACAAGGTCAAGCCATTCATGAAATGAAAGATTTTGAAGCGGCGCGCGCGGGCATTCAATTGGTGCCCGAAGACCGCCGTATTATCGGTGGCTTGACGGTCGAAGAAAATCTGCTTTTGGCGCAAGTTTCCGAACCCTTGGGCTGGGACTTGGAAGAAATATATGAACACTTCCCACGTCTGGCGGAACGGCGCAAACAAGATGCCGTTACGATGTCGGGTGGCGAACAACAAATGTTGGCCGTGGCCCGGGCTTTGGCCCGCGATATCAAGCTGTTGTTTTTAGATGAGCCTTACGAAGGCTTGGCTCCGGTGATCGTGCAAGAAATCGAAAAGATTTTGTTGCAGGTGAAAAAACTGGGCATCACCACCATCATCGTTGAACAAAATGCGGTGGCCGCGTTAAATTTGGCCGATACGGCTTTGATCGTTGATATGGGYCAGGTGGCTTTTCACGGAACAGCCGAAGAAGTCTTAAACAACGAAGAGCTTCGCCACGAGTATTTGGCTATTTAAAGGACGTATACGTGATGAAAGATATTCTTGTTCATTTGGATGRTAGCGAACTGTGTGCGCACCGTATTCGCACGGCGATATCCTTGGCAACCAAGCACGACGCGCATGTTATGGGCGTGGCTTTGAAAATTAAATCGACCATCGCCGATTATATCAGCGAAGCGTTGCCGAGCGGTTTTCAGGAAGCTCAACGCAAAGCCGTAGCCGCATCCGCTCGCAAAGCGATTGAAACGTTTGAAGCTGAAGCCAAAGCCGCAAACATTAGCTTTGAAACAAACGTTATTGAAAAGTCTGCGGCTAAGGCTCCCGAAGCTTTGGCCTTTTATGCACGCCATGCGGACTTGACCGTTTTGGGGCAATCCAATGTGGAACACAGCAGTGCCGCAAGCTTTAATACGTCCCTGATGGATGCTTGCTTGTTTGAATCGGGGCGACCCATTTATCTGGTGCCGTATGTTGGTAAAAAAATACAGCCTGTTAAAACGGCGGTGATTGCTTGGGATGGCGGGGCCAAGGCCGCGCGCACGGTGAATGATGCCATTCCCCTGTTACAAGATCGCAAAGAAGTCATCTGTCTGATCATCAATGCAGATGATCGCAAGGGTGCACATGGAAAAACCCCGGGTGAAGATATAAAAGCCCATCTCGGACGTCACGGTATTAATTTAAAAATCGAATGCATTTCCGCCATTGATATTGGTGTGGATAAGGCCATTTTGAATTTTCTCGCCGATWCCGGTGCCGATCTTTTGGTGATGGGTGCTTATGGGCATTCTCGATTGCGAGAAAAAGCCTTTGGCGGCGTAACCAATAATATTCTAATGGAAATGACCGCACCAGTTTTGATGTCGAATTAGGCCTTTAATTAGACCCATGACAATTGTCTGCAAGATGGGGTACTATCCTCAACTCTTGTAATGACGATTGTTATGGAACCTATTTTAATGGCTTATTCCGTGTTGTTGGCAGAGGACGAACCTAATATTGTCCTTTCTTTACAGTTTATTATGAAAAAAGCGGGACTGAAAGTCCGGGTTGCCAAAGATGGCGAGTTGGCGGTCCAGGCGATGGAAGAAGAAATTCCCGACGCGGTGCTTTTGGACATTATGTTGCCCAAACGCGATGGGTTTTCGGTTTGCGAAGCCATTAAAGCGAACCCCGAATGGGCCAATGTGAAGGTCATAATGCTGACCGCGAAATGCCGTGATGAAGATAAACAGCGGGCTTTTGGTTTGGGCGCGGACGCTTACATCACCAAACCTTTTTCCACACGTGAACTGGTTGATCGTGTTCTGGATTTGATCGGCAAAGATAAAAAAGGGTGATGGCTAATATTTCGCTTTGCCGTCAAAGCTAAGTTATGAAACGACAAGGGCGCAAAAAAGAATGGTCGGTGGTGCTGTTTTGCGCCGCACTGTTGCTTTTCATGCCACCCATATTGCCGATCTTTGATAAACCAGATTTGATTTTTGGTCTGCCCATAACCTTTGTGGTTTTGTTTGGCACCTGGGCCGTGGTGATCTTTTTTGTGGCGGTGGGCGCACGTCAAAAAAAGTCTCCAACGCAAATAAATAAAGATGCAAATGCAGATGGTGAGTCCTGATGCAAAGTGGTTTGGTTGTCGGTGTATCGTTTTTGTACTTGGGATTGCTGTTTGCGATTGCTTATTACGTCGATAAACGGGCCGAAAAAGGCCACAGCTTTATCAACAACCCTTATATATATACGTTGTCTATCGCTGTGTATTGTACGTCGTGGACATTTTATGGAAGTGTCGGAAAAGCCGCAAAATCTGGTCTGGATTTTTTACCGATCTATTTAGGCCCCACATTGGTGTTTGTGGTTTGGTCTGTGGTTTTGGCCAAAATCATACGTATTTGCCAAATTCAACGCATCACGTCTATTGCTGATTTTATTTCCTCGCGTTATGGAAAAAGTTTTGCATTGGGGGCCTTGGTGACGATCATCGCGGTGATCGGAACAACGCCGTATATATCGCTTCAGTTAAAATCCATTGCCACCAGTTTTAATCTTTTGGTGGGCTTTCAAAATCCAGATTTTTTGACGTATGGTGATCCTTTTGGAATTGATACGACTTTTTTGGTGGCGATAGTATTAGCTGTCTTTGCTATTTTGTTCGGCACGCGGCACATCGAAGTCAGCGAACATCACGAAGGTTTAGTTGCCGCGATCGCGTTTGAATCACTGGTCAAACTGGTTGCCTTTTTGGCCGTTGGTTTTTTTGTGACGTTCAGTGTCTTTGATGGTTTTGGGGACCTGTTTTTTAAAGCCCAAGCCCATGGCATGAGTGATTTATTCGTGGTCAACGAAGACACTGATTATGGTCAATGGATGACCATGACGATCCTTAGTATGGCGGCGATTTTGTTTTTGCCTCGGCAATTTTATAYCACCGCGGTCGAAAACAGGGACGAAACTCAGCTGAGAACTGCGGTCTGGCTCTTCCCTTTGTATTTGTTGGTCATCAATATTTTTGTTCTGCCGATCGCCATCAGCGGAAAATTGGCCTTTGCGGGAACGGCCAACGACGCGGATATGTTTGTGTTGACGGTGCCGATGTATTACGGACAAAGCCAGCTCGCCTTGTTTGCGTTTATCGGTGGATTGTCAGCGGCGACTTCCATGGTGATCGTGGCATCGATTGCCCTGTCGACGATGGTTTGCAACAACTTGGTGATGCCGTTGTTGTTGCGCTGGAAATTGGTGAACGTCTCGGAACAAGGCGATCTGTCTTTGTTATTGTTGCGCATTCGTCGGGCCAGCATTTTGATTATCTTGTTGTTGGGGTATGGCTATTTTCGGATTGCCAGCGAGTCGTATTCTTTGGTCACCATCGGCTTGGTTTCATTTGCCGCCGCCGCACAATTCGCGCCTGCGGCTTTGGGCGGGTTGTTTTGGAAAGGCGGATCTGGGGCCGGGGCGTTGACCGGATTGTCCTTAGGTTTTTTGGTGTGGCTGTACACTCTATTATTACCCTCTTTCGCTCAATCGGGCTGGTTGCCGCTGAACTTTATCAGCGACGGTCTTTTGGGCATTGGTTTTTTAAAACCATATGCGTTGTTTGGTTTAGAAGGCTTAGACCGTCTTTCTCATGCTTTGTTTTGGAGTATGCTGTTCAACATCGGTGGTTATGTGATCGTATCGTTGTGGAGCGAAATTAGCCCCTTGGAGCGCCTGCAAGGCCGCCTGTTTGTGGACGTTTTTGAAGAAGGCCAGGGCGCCAAGAGTTCTCGGGTTTGGCAAGGCTCTGTGACCATCTCTGTGCTGAAAGAATTGGTGGCCCGGTTTGTCGGTGTGAAACGGGCAGAAAAGAATTTCGAAGCTTTTGCTCAAGCCCAAAATATAACTCTCAATCCCCATGATACCGCGAATAACGATATGCTCACCCATGCTGAAAATTTATTGTCGGGAGCCATTGGCTCGGCGGCGGCGCGGGTGATTATTGGCTCGATGATCAAGGGCGAAAAT